>NZ_JBHXEG010000063.1:0-57547 GCF_042724935.1 Kitasatospora sp. NPDC127060 | reverse complement strand
CCTACGCGGGCCAGACGGTCACCGTGAAGTTCACCGGCACCGAGGACTCCTCGCTGCAGACGAGCTTCGTGATCGACGACACCTCGATCCAGACCAGCTGACACCCGGTCGGTGGGGCCCGGTGGCTTCGGCCGCCGGGCCCCTTCGATCGCTCACGAGCACGCGCCCGGGGCAGGCCGTGCGTGGGGGGTTCAGGTCCTCGCGTTCACCCGTCCGCAGTCGGACAGGACTCGCCGGGCCGTTCTGGACATCGTGTTGAAGTCCGCCACGGCCGTCGTGGCGGACCATCCCTGCTCGAATCCGTTGCACCTGCCGGACAGCGTCCCCGGGTCGGCGGCGAACTTCCCGTCGCCGGGGCCCTGACCGTTCCCGACCCGCCCCTATGCTGATCGGATGATCGAGCCGATAGACCTGGTGATATTCGACTGCGACGGCGTCCTGGTGGACAGCGAGGTGATCGCCGTCCGCGTGCTGGTGCGGCTCGGGGAGGAGTTCGGCTGGCCGCTCACCGAGGCTGAGGCGATCGAGCGGTTCGTCGGACGGTCCGAGGCGGCCAACCACGCGATGGTCGCCGAGCGGCTGGGGGAGGAGGCCGCGACGCTGTTCGACAAGCGCTTCCGGGAGCTGCACGCCGAGGCGGTGGACGCCGGGCTGACGCCGGTGGACGGCCTGCCGGAGGCACTGGACGCGCTGGCCGTGCTCGGGTTGCCGACCTGCGTGGCGTCCAGCGGCACTCACGAGAAGATGCGGCACACCCTGGGCCGGACCGGTCTGTACGGGCGCTTCGAGGGCCGGATCTTCAGCGCCACCGAGGTCGGGCGCGGCAAGCCCGCGCCCGACCTGTTCCTGCACGCCGCCCGGACCATGGGCGTCGACCCGGTCCGCTGCCTCGTGGTCGAGGACAGCGGGCCCGGCGTGACGGCCGCCCGCGCCGCCGGGATGCGGGCGCTCGGCTACGCGGGCGGCGTCACGGCGGCGGAGCGGCTGGCCGGGCCGGGCACGGTCGTCTTCGACGACATGCGGGAGCTGCCCGGCCTGATCACGGCCTACCAGGGGTAGTTGCCGCCGTCGGGGTGGAAGAACCGGCCGGTCGGTCCGGCCAGGGCTTCGCCCAGCTGCCGGGCGATCCGGCGGCCGCCCTCCTCGACGGTGGACGGGCCGGAGTGGCCGTTGATGTCGGTGGCGCAGTAGCCCGGCTCCAGTGAGCTGACCTTGATGCCCTCGGCGCGCAGGGTGCGGGCGTAGACCAGGGTGACGGCGTTCAGCGCGGCCTTGGAGGTGTTGTAGCCGAGCAGCGCCGCGAACTCCCCGACCGGGGTGTCCGGGTCGGCGAGGACGGAGGAGCTGCCGAGGCCGCTGGAGACGTTGCCGATCAGGCCGGCCGGGGACTTGCGCAGCAGCGGCAGCATCGCGTTGATGACGGTGACGGCGCCGAACACATTGGTCTCGTAGGTGGCGCGCAGGTCGTCCAGGGGCAGTTGCTCCGGGGTGAGGCCCAAGTCCCGGGTGATGCCCGCGTTGTTGACCAGGGTGTCGAGCCGGCCGTGCTCGGCGGCGATCCGTTCGGCCGCGGCGGCGACGGTCGCCGGGTCGGTGACGTCGAGGCGGACGGCGTGGGCGTCCAGGCCCCGGGCGGTGAGCCCGGCGGTGGCCGCGGCGCCGCGCTCGGGGTCGCGGGAGCCGATCAGCACGGTGTGCCCGGCGCGGGCGAGTTCGCCGGCGGTGGCGAGGCCGATGCCCTTGTTGGCACCGGTGATCAGGACGATGCGGTGGTCGTTGTCGTTCATGGGCACCACCCTGGCCGGGTGGTGCCGGGCCCGGGAGAGCCCTGTCGATGGTGGTATCGGCGGTCCCATGGTCCGGACCGGGCGGGCAGGTCAGACTGAGGGCGTGGAACACGTGGACCGGGCGGAGCTGGCCGCCTTCCTGCGGCGCTGGCGCGCCCGCATCCAGCCCTCCGACGTCGGCCTGCCGGCCGGCGGCCGACGCCGTACCCCGGGCCTGCGCCGCCAGGAGGTCGCGCAGCTCGCCGGCATGTCGGTGGAGTACTACATCCGGCTCGAACAGGGCCGGGGCCCGCGGCCGTCCCGGCAGATGGTGGGGGCGATCAGCCGGGCGCTGAGGCTGTCCGAGGACGAGACCGCCCATCTGCACCACCTGGTCGGCGAGGCGCCGCTGCCGCCGACCGTGCTGCCCCGCGACGTACGGCCCGGCGTCCTGCACCTGCTCGACCGGCTGGACGACACCCCGGCCATGGTGTGCAGTGCCGCCCGCGACGTCCTCGCCTGGAACGCCATGGCCGCCGCCCTGCTCGGCGACTTCTCCGCCCTGCCGCCCGGCGAGCGCAACTTCGTCTGGCGCTTCTTCACCGACCCGTCCGCCCGCGCCCTCTACGAGCCCGCCGACCAGGACGGCTTCGGCCGCCGGGCGGTCGCCGACCTGCGCTCCGCCTCCGCCCGCTACCCCGCCGACAGCGGGGTGCGCCGGCTGGTCGACCGACTGCTCGCCACCAGCGAGGAGTTCCGCGAACTGTGGGCGCGCCAGGACGTCGAGATGCGCCGCTCGACGACCAAGCGCCTGGTCCACCCGGTGGTCGGCAGGCTCGACCTCGACTGCGAGGCGCTGTACGACCCGCACCGTGATCAGTGGACGACCTTCTACACCGCCGCCCCCGGCACGCCCTCGCACTCGGCGCTGCGACTGCTCAAGGTGGTGGGGAGCCAGGACCTCGCGGTACGGGGGTGAGCGGGGCCGCCGGGCACGGCGGGCGGTGGGCGGGCCTGACGGAAGACCCTGGCCCGGCTACTCGGCTACTCGGCTACCCGGCTACCCGGCTACTCGGCGACCCGGCCGCGCAGCACGGGGACGGCGAGGTCGAGGAAGTCCCGTACGGGGCCAGGTCGGTCGCCGTCCTCCGGGACGGCCAGGCAGGTTTCGACGGGCGGGAAGTCGGTGACCGGCAGGTAGACCAGGTCGGGGCGGGAGTAGGAGCCCGCGATGCTGACCGGCACGAGGGCGACGCCCCGTCCGGCGGCGATCAGCTCGAACTTCTCGTCCAGGGTGTGGGGCCGCCGGGCCCGGCCGTCGAGGATCGGCTCGCCGTCGAGGTCGGCCGTGGTGAGGCTGCTCCGGCCGGCCAGCCGGTGCGTCGCGGGCAGACACGCGACCTTGGCCTCCCGGCCGATCGGGATCGTACGCAGCCCGGTGTCGTCGAAGGGGCGCCGCAGGTAGCCGACGTGTGCGCGGCCGTCGCGCAGCGGCGCGTCCCGCTCCCACCATTGCGGCGGGAGCACGTCGATGCCGATCCCGGGGTGGAGTGCCGTGAACGCCCGGATCGCCTCCGACACGTGCAGGCCGGGGGAGAAGGCGACCACGAGCAGCTGTTCGCCCCGCGCGGCCTCCCGTACGCGGGCCAGGGCGGTGTCGACGGTGGCGGTGATCCGTGCCGCCTCCTCGTACAACTTCTTTCCCGCGGCGGTCAGTTCGACGCTGCGGGTGGTCCGGGTGAACAGGGTGCAGCCGAGTTCCCGCTCGAACGCCCGGATCTGCCGGCTGAGCACCGGCTGGGCGATGAACAACGCGCCCGCGGCCCGGCCGAACCCCCCGTGTTCGGCCACCGCGACGAAGTAGCGGAGCTTGCGCAGGTCCAGATCCATGCCCGCACGGTATCAATGCGCCCGGAAGGGTATTGGACGCCCGCCCCTCCGGCTCGGAGACTCGGACCATGACCGACGTTCGTAACACCGCCCTGATCATCGGCGCCTCCCGGACCTTGGGCCTCGGTCTCGCCGCCGAGCTGCTCCGCCGCGACTGGGACGTCATCGGCACCGTCCGCGGCACCCGGCGCACCGGCCTGCACGACCTGGCGGACGCCGTCGGCGGGCGGCTGACCGTCGAGTCCCTGGAGATGACCGACCCCGGGCAGATCGCCGCCCTGCGCGACCGGTTGCACGGCCGCACCCTCGACCTGCTCTTCGTCAACGCCGCCATCACCCGCGGCGACCTCCCGATCGGCGAGGTCCCGACGGACATGTTCACCGAGGTCATGGTGACCAACGCGCTCAGCCCGATGCGCGTCGTGGAGGTGCTCGGCCCGCTGGTCGCGCCGACCGGGACCATCGGTGTCATGTCCTCCGACCAGGGCAGCATCTCGCTGAACGACGACGGCGGTCAGGACCTGTACCGGGCCAGCAAGTCCGCGCTGAACCAGCTGATGCGCTGCTACGCGGCCCGCCGGGCGGACGGCGCGCGGACGCTGCTGTTGATGGACCCGGGCTGGGTGCGCACCGGACTCGGCGGGTTCGAGGCCGAACTGAGCGTGGAGGAGAGCGTTCCCGGGGTGGCGGAGACGATCGAGCGGCACCGGGGAAAGCCCGGCCTGCACTTCGTGGACCACCTGGGGCAGGTCGTGCCCTGGTAATCGGATTGCAGGCCCGCCGTGGTTGCTGGCAGGGTCGGGCGCCATGGCGCGGAAGATGCACGCGGACGAACTGGACATGGACGAGACGCTGGTCCGGCGGATGGTGGCCGATCAGTTCCCGCAATGGGCCGGCCTGCCCGTCGAGTTGGTGGATTCGGCGGGCACGAGCAATGCGATGTACCGGCTGGGCACCGACCTGGTGGTACGGATCCCGCGCATCCCGGGGGCGGCCGAGGACATCACCAAGGAACACACCTGGCTGAGCCGCCTGGCTCCCGAACTCCCGGTCGCCGTACCGGTGCCGGTGGCCCTGGGTGAGCCGGTGGACGGCTGCCCGTGGCGCTGGTCGGTGCTGCGGTGGCTGGACGGGGCCAACCCGGTGGCCGGTACTTCTGGTCAACATGGCGTTCTGGCAGCTGACTTGGCGTCCTTCGTGACCGCGCTGCACCGGGTGGAGCCTTCGGGCGGCCCGGCGTCCTACCGCAGCGAGCCGCTGGCGGCGCGGGACGGGGCGGTCCGGCGGGCGGTCGCGGCGCTGGCGGGTGCGGTGGACGCCGCTGCGGTCACCGCCTGGTGGGAGCGGGGACTCGGTGCACCCGAGCACCCCGGCCCGCCGGTCTGGATCCACGCCGACCTCCAGCCCGGCAACCTGCTGGTCGACGGTGCGGGCCGGTTGAGCGCCGTCATCGACTTCGGCTGCGCGGGCCTCGGCGACCCGGCCGTGGACCTGCTCCCCGCCTGGTACGTGCTGCCCGCCGTCGCGCGCGACGCCTTCCGGGCGGCCGTCGGCGCCGACGACGCGGCCTGGGAGCGGGGGAGGGGCTGGGCGCTGTCCGTCGCGCTGATGGAACTGGACTACTACCGCGACACCAACCGGCGGATGGCGGACACCGCTCGCTACGTGATCGGCGAACTGCTCGCCGACCGACGCCCCGGACCGGGCGCCCGGTAGCGCGGGGCGGTCGGTGGCGCGGGGCGGTCGGTGGCGCGGGGCGGCCGGAACGAGCGCGTGGCCGGCCCGGGTACCGGATCAGACCGACTGCCGCTGCGCCCACTCGTAGAGGCGGTGGGCGCCGTCGCCGAGCCGCGTGGCGTAGAGCGTGCCGGCCGGTCCGCCCGCGAGGTCGTCCGTGGTGGTGGTGACGCCGACGACCGTGCCGACACCGGTCCGGGTGTCGAACCGTGCGAGGTGGGGGCCGCCGCTCGCGCCGTGCCCCATGTCGCAGGACTCACCCCACAGGAGGGGCGCCTTGGGGCCGGGCTGGGACGGTCCGGCGCAGTGGATCATTCGCGATCCGGCGTACTTGGCGTCGGGGAGGTTGAGCCGGTCCTTCGGGTAGCCGAAGGCGTGGATGAACTCGCCCTTGACGGGCTTGGTGAACGCGATCCGCTGGCTACCGGTGACGTCCGCGACCCTCCGTCCCTCGGCCGAGGGGTTCGCCACGAGGATTCCCGTGTCGTGGCCGGCCACCGCGACGTCGCTGGACGTCGTCGTGCCCGGATCGGCGTCCCACCGGGAGGAGGTGGCCATGCTCCTGATGCTGAAGCCGCCGAGCGGCTTCGTTCCGTTGCGGTAGCCGGGCACGAAGTAGAGGTTGTGCCGCCACGTGTCGTCCGCGGTGGGCGCTCCGACGCCCCGCAGGCAGTGCGCTGCCGTGATCACGGTGCTGCGGTTCGCGCTGGTGACGACCGTTGCGGTGCAGCTGCCGTCGTAGCCGTCGGAGAAGGTGAAGAAGAGCCGGCCGACGCTCCGGGTCACCGCTCCGCCGTGCGTCCAGGTGGCGCCGGGGTCCGGGGTGTTCGCGGGCAGCGGGTGCGGGTCGTCGGGCGTGTTGTCGTCCTCGGGTACGGGGGTGTTCTCGGGGATCAGGGCGCCCGCCAGCCTCATCCGCGCGGGGGTCCAGTAGGCGTCGATCCGGCTGCGTTCCTGTGCGGTGGTGGCGCCGGAGTGCGTTGTCATGGGCTCCGGCTCCGCGGCGAGGGCGACGGTCGGCAGCAGCACCGCCGCCGTGGTCGCGCTCAACAGGAGGGCCCCCGTGGCGACGAGTTTGCGGGAGAACGCTCGGTGGGTGGCTGACATCGTTGTCCTTCGTGGCCGGGGGTGGCTGGTCGGGGTGGTTGGTCGAGGGTGATTCGCGGCGGTGGACGGCTCGTGGCGGTGGACGGTCGCGATCAGGCGTGACCCACGGCTCAGCCGGTCGGTCCGGTCGGTCCGGTCGGTCCGGTCGGTCCGGTCGGTCCGTGCGCTCCGGTCGGTCCGTGCGCTCCGGGCGGCTCAAGCGGTCAGGGCGGCCATCCGCTGCGGGGTCCAGTAGTCCAGGACGGCCTGCTGTTGTGCGGCCGTGACCGCCTCCGGGTGGACGGCCACCCGGTTCCCAGCGGGGCCTACCTCCGGCGCGGCCCCTGCGGGCGGGGACAGTGCCAGCCCGGTGGCCAAGGTGACTGCTGTCAGGGCGACTTGTAAGAGCGTCGGGCTGGTGGGCCTGTGTGTCTGTGGCATGGGTGGCACATTAGGAACGGGACGTCAGATTTCCGTCTAGGGGAGGTTTCATCCTTCCATCGGTAACGATCGATTCCGATACGGAGCGTTTCAGTCCTGTATCGGCGACCACGGACCGGCACGCCGCCCGAAGGTCCTACAGTCGCCACTCGAACGGCCACAGGTCCGCCGCCCAGCCGGGCGAGGCGGCGGGGGTGGCGGGGGTGCGCAGGAAGGTGCGGTGGCGCAGGAGTTCGCGGCGCTCGGCGGGGGTGAGGAGGCGTTCGTCGGGGCCGAGGTTGCCGTAGTCATCGGGGTCGCGGGAGGGGTCGCCGTCGATGGGGGCGGACTCGGCGACGTTCAGCAGGTCGCCGGCGGGGGTGCGGTAGTCGAGGCGGAAGTCGGTGCGCCACTGGGAGTTGTTGCCCCAGCCCTGGGAGAGGTCGCGGGTGGGGCGGTGGGCGCGGCGGTGGGTCCAGTAGAGCGGCCAGCGGTCGGCCACGCCGCGTTCCGCGTGCGCGGCGCCGGCCCGTACCCGGACGCCGGCGCGGCTGAACAGCAGCTCGCCGAGCATCAGGGCGGGCCAGCGGACGCCTCCGTCGAGGATCTCGATGGGGGCGTCCGCGTCGTCGGCCTGTTCGACCTCGGTGATCTCGTGCAGGAAGGGGTCGAAGGGGGACGGCCCGATCTGCGTCATCCCGAGGGCGGTGAACAGGTGGAGGTAGGGCGGGAGTTGCGGGTCGAGGAGGAGGAAGTCGCTGACCCGGCTGAGCGCGTAGAGCTCCTCAAGGAGGTCCGGGTCATCGGCCCACCAATGATCGTGCGGGGTGGTGGCGGCCTGGAGGCGTGCCCGGTAGTCGGCGGCCATGGCCTGTGCGAGCCAGGGGCCGATGACGTCCTCGTAGGGGCCGTCGGTGTCGAGTAGCGCCTCGTACAGCGCGCGAGCATTCACTCCGGAGATCCTGGCAGGTTTTGCCAAACGGTCGACCAACTCAGCGGTCGGCCCCGATAACGTCCGTGGTCATGAGCCTGGTGGACGTGAAGGAACATGCGGCCCAACTGCCCGACGCCTGGCGCTCGGTGGTACTGGGCCGGGTCGGAACGGCAGCGGTGAAGGTGCTCCGGATGGACGGGCGCGAGCTGGAGCAGGAGGCGCACGGGACGGCCGAGGCGCTGTTCGTCGCCGACGGCGTCCTGGAGCTGGACGTGGAGGGGGAGGAGCTGACGGTCGCCGCCGGCGAGCTGTACCGAATCCCGGCGGGCGCCCGGCACGCAGTGCGGGCGGGTAGCTGGGGGACGCTGCTGATCGTGGAGGTCCCCGAGGAGGCGTGACCGGTGGCGGCGCCTCGCCGGGGGCGGGCGAGGCGCCGCGAATCGCGCTTAGGGCAGCGGACCTGCTTGGGTTCGGCCGGCGGGGCGAGCGCTGTGGGATGGTGGTGACCGGTTGTGGGTTCCCGTCCGCTGCCGGTCCTGCCCGCGCTACGCATACGCGCCGAAGGACAAGCTGCCTGTCGGCGCTCAGCAAGCGCGGCGTTCGGATGCCTGGCTCGTCTACTGCACAGCGTGCCGCCCCCGCGGTTGATCTGGCCGCACAAGGTGCTTCCTGCCCAGCGGCGTGGACATCGACCACCGGCAGCCGCTTCCACTCGGCGGAGAGGACGTCGACGGCAACGTTCAGGTGCTCGGCAAGTCGCAAGACCCGACGGGACTTCGACCACCAGCGTCCGCCGTTCTGACGTCGGCTCACCGGCTCGTCCACCAAGCGGTCACGCTGCTTCCGCCCAGCGTTGCCAGTGTGATCAACCACGCAGGGATGCGCTGAATGGTCAAGTGCAGGCCGCCACAGCGCAGTTCGAATTGCGGGCGACTTCGGGAAGGCGTCTTCTGGGTCATGGCTGACAGGTTCGCATGACGAATTGAAGGTGTACGTGGACAGGGAGGTGCAAAACTCGCAGGAAGGTCGTCCCTTCTGGGACACCATGTCCAAGGCAGGCCCGGCAAAAGGCCGTCACTGCCACTGGTTGCCGGGTCCTCCCTCGCGGCTGATGAGTCTTTCTCCGGCAGGGTGAGGGCGGGGCGCTCCGGAAGTTCACGGCCTGGCCGCTCAGCGATCTCGGCCCCAGCTCGACAAACGCGCCCTGGGTGTGGTGCCGTTTTCCAGGCCCCCGGACGCCAGTGTGGTTGCAAGCCAGGAACGTTGACGGATTCAACCCACGATAAAGGCACCCTGTAAGCGCACTTAACCGGGTGATCAAGGGTCGCAGCATGCCCCAAACGGAAAAGACCCCCAGCGGATTCCCGCTGGCGGTCTTTTTGTGTTCCGGGACGATCTACGGCGTGTACTCGTAGCCGATGGTGAACTGGGCTGGCAGGCAGGACTCCGTGTACTCGATCAACCCTTCGTCGTCCGACCAGCGGTGGACGAGTGCCAGGATGGAACTGCCGACCGGCACCGCCAAAGCGGCGGCTTCTCGCTGGTCAGCCGTTCGCGCGTGCATGTCGTCGCGTGCCGCCGTGATGGTCCGGCCCGTAGCTTCGAGGACCCTTGCCGTGATTCCGTCGTTCCGTCCCGGTGCCGTGTTGAGCAAGTCGGGTACTAGTGCAGCGAAGTGCGCGGGATACCAGGACACCGCGAAGAGGGTTCGCGACTTGCCACGCCCAGCGATGTACTCGCGACGTACCAACTGGGCCCCGTGTTCCAGGTCGAACAGATCCGCTACGTAGAGCGGCGGGGTGACGATTTCGGAAGCTGTCACACGACTGGTTTCGCCGTCCATGAGGTTGGACTGCACCCTTTGTACCCGGGCAAGGCGGTCGCGGCTGCTGGCACTCACGCGGGGGTCGTCTGCGACCAACGTTCCGCGTGGTGACGTGCGCAGACAACCATCCACCTGGAGGTGCTGGAGTGCGCGGCTCACCGTGGCTACGGCGACGTTCCAACGCCCGGCGATCTCCTTGTTGCTGGGCAGCTTCGCACCCGGTTCCAGCTCTCCCGAGACGAGAGTGCCGTTCAGGTCTGCGGCCGGAAGCGGCTCTGCGGTGCGCCCGCGTCGGTCATGGCCTGACGGTGCCAGCGATCAACGTCCAGGCGACCCCTCGAACCTGGACGAGTAGCACCTTCAAGCCCCCGCCCCGGCCGCGCCGACCGTCCAAAGTCGCTGAGCCGACCGGAGCGGGTTCCGCAGCCCGACCCGTGCGCTGGTGGCTGTGGCCGCGCAGTGCTCCCACACCCCCGAGTTCCTGGAGACCGCCCCGACCTCGCGGCAGCCCTGGCGGTCTCGGCCGACGACGGCCGCAACGTCTTCGAGCACATCCCTTGTGAGTGGAAGGCAGTTCGAGAATGGGCGAGTTCCCTGCCGAGGCCCGAGCAGCGCTGAGGGCCGCAGAAACCGTCTGGGGGCCGGTCGAGCTCAAGGAGATCAGCGACCGCCGGGGCCCGACGGTGTGGAAGGCCAGCGGGCCGCTCGGCATGGCGAGCATCAAGCTCGGCACGGGCGAGGCCGCCGAGGTCACCGCCTCGGCCGGGGGCCGATGGACAGGGAGTGCCCTCCCGTGGGTCGCATGGTCGGTCACCGTGCGACCGGTGACGTGTTCCTCTTCCTCCTACACTGGACGTCGTGTCAGAACAGCACCCCACCTCGGCTTTTCACGCGCCCAACGCCGACCCGGCGGTCACCGACCGGCTGGTCGCCGCACTGGACGTCCAGGCCGCCAACCCGGGCGTGCGGCGGCTGCGCGAGTGGGCGCACGCGTGCCTGGCCGTGCGCCCCGGGGAGCGGGCGCTGGACGTCGGCTCCGGCACCGGTTCGGAGACCCTGGTGCTCGCGGCGGCGGTCGGCCCGGACGGTGCCGCGACCGGGATCGAGCCGAACCCCGGCCTGCGGGCCGTCGCCGAGCGGCGGGCCGCCGCGGTGGGCAGCCCGGCGCGGTTCCTGGCCGGCGATGCGCTCGCGCTGCCGCCGGCCGACGGCGAGTTGGACGCGGTCTGGTGCGAGCGGGTGCTCCAGCACCTGAACGACCCGGCGGGGGCCGTCGCCGAGATGGCCAGGGTCCTGCGCCCGGGCGGCCGGGTCGCGCTGCTCGACACCGACTGGGCCACCTTCGTGCTCCACCCGGTCGCCCCCGAACTGCGGCCCGCGCTGGCCACCATCGCCCAGGGCACCGCCGCCACCCCGGACGCCGGGCGCCGGCTCACCGGCTGGCTGGCCGCGGCCGGTCTGAGCGTCGACCACGTCGGCGCGGACGTGCTGCTGTACGAACCCGGTGCCGTCACCTGGCCGATCGTCCGCGGTCTCGCCACGGCGGCGCTCGGGCGCGGCCTGATCACCGAGGAGCAGCGCGACGGGCTGTACGCCGACCTCACGGCCGCCGCCGAGCAGGGCGCGTTCCACCTGTCGGTGACGCTCTTCGTCGCCGTCGCTCACCGCCCTGGCTGACCTGCCGCCGAGTCACCGTGCGCGGGAACTCGGCCCGTCCGACTTCCCGCGCACGGAGTTCAGTCCAGCGTGCCTGCCCAGTCGGCCAGTCGCGTGAAGTCGTCCGTCGTCAGCCCGGTCTTCGGGTCGACGTGGTGGAGGAGCGCCGGGCCGTCGTGGTGGGCCCGGACGAAGGCGCGGTCCGCCGCCGTGATGTTGTCGTCGACCCAGGCGAAGGGACGGCCCCGCGCCCAGGCGACGATCTCCGGGGTCTTCCAGAACACCCCGCCCCCGGGCTCGGGCCGCGGGTCGGACCAGGCGATGACCGGCAGTTCGGGCAGTCCCAGGACGGGCCCGATGAAGGAGTTGGCCTCCTCCTCCCACGTCGTCGCCCACACCAGGTCGAAGGGCAGTGCGGTCAGCGCCCGCCCGTGCGCCGGATCGAGCCATACCCGCAGCGGCTTCGGCTCCTTGTGCGGCAGGCCCCACGCCGCCAGTCGGCGCCGCTCGGCGGCCCGCCAGCGCGGCGTCATCAACCGGTGGGTGCCGTACCCCGGGGGCCGCCGGTGCGGCTTCGCCGCGTCAGGGTTCAGCGGACCGTCCACGTCCAGCAACAGCAGCGGCCGCACCATGTCACACCCCCTCGATCGTCCCTGGACGGTACCGGGCGGGCCGGTCGCGCCCAAGCGGATATCGCCTGCCGTCGGCCGGCTGTCATAGGCGAGCGGCAAGCTGACTCCATGACGATCGCTCAGTCCCCGCCGCCCGCCGCACCGCCGTTGTGGCGACCGCTTCGGCGCCTGCACCACCGGACGGTGGAGCGTCGCACGGCCACGGCGGCCGAGGACCTCCGGGCGGTGCTGGGGACGCCGCTCGACGTCGGTCTGCTGCGCCGTGCGCTGGCCCACCAAGCGGCCGGGGACATGGTGCCCCGGATCCTCGCCACCGGGTACGTGGCGGTGATCGTGGTCGGGTTCATCCTCGCGGCGATGAAGGGGAACTGCACGCCCGGGGGGCTGCTTCCCTCCGCGGGCGCCGAACTCGGTCATTGCCCGACCCACCGGGACAAGGTGCAGGTCGCGCAGATCGTCGGCTTCTGCGCCGCCGCGTTCGTCGTCACCACCGTGGTGCGGAGCGCGGTTCGGGCCGTCGCCGTCCGGCCCTCGCACAAGCCGGTGCTCCCCGCGCTCGCCGTCCTGCGGGCGTGCGCCCGAGTGCGCGAACCCGGGTCGGGGCACCAGGAGGCGGCCGAACTGAGCGTCAAGGCCCAGGCCTTGGGGCAGGCGCTGATCGATGCGGCCGGCCGGGTCGCGACCGACTACGGCTCCCGCTCGAGCACCCGCAAGCGCCTGCTCGACCATGCCCGGCAGGTCGCGGCCCTGCTGGAACGGACCGCCGACGAACTGCTGCCGGACCGGGAGCGTGCCACCCGGAAGCTGGCGGAGCTCGCGGGGGCCATCGCCGAGCAGACCGCTGACGGGCGGTTCGCCGACCTCCTGGGCGCGATGGGGCAGCCCCCGGAGCTGCCGACGAGCGCCCCCGAATCGCCGGACCGGGCCGATGGACGAAGGCTGGCCGTCGCCGCCGTGACGGCGTTGCTGCTCACCCTCTCGGTGGCCGTCACGACCGGGATGCTCGGCCTCCCCGCCTTCGTCACCGCGCCCCTGGCGGCGATCACCGTCCCGCTCCTCACCTTCCTGCTGCTGGCGTTCCGCTTCGGGCTCGCCGAGGCGCTGCGCCTCGTTCAGGTCCTGCGAACTGTGCGCGGGGAGAACCCGGTCGAGCCCACGGCGGCGGTTGATCGGCCCGGCTAGCGGGCTCCGGTGGCCATGGTGTCGGAGGGGTCGGCGGGTCTACGTTTGTGCGGTGAACGCTTCGACTCAGTCCGTCCGAAGGCGGCGCGTCCTCTTCGCCGGCGGCTGGGCGGTGCTCCTGCTGGCGATCGTGGTGCCGCCGTTGGTGGTCGGCCCGGCCTTCGGCCGCTCGGGGGCGGTGATCGTGCCCGGGCTGGTGGCCGTGATCGGTCCCGCGATCGTGCTGGACGCCGGGACGGCGCGGCGGAGGGGTTGGCGGGTGGCCGGAGGAATCGTCCGAGCCCGCACCTGGTCGGGTGCGCGGGAGGTGGACCTGACGAACCTGGCGACCGTGCGCGCCTGGGAGGCGCTCTCCAGGTCCGGCTCGGTGACGTTCGTGCGGCTGTCGGACCGCTCCGGTGGGGGAGTGATCCTCACCGTCGCCGACCGGGACGTCCAGCTGATCGCCGATGCGGTGCGCCGGTACGGCGCGGGCTACGTGTCACCGTGGGCCATGACGCTCCTGGGGCTGAAGCCGACCCGGTGGTACGTCTCCGGAGGGCGAACACTCGGGCTCCTCCTCGTCATGCTCGCACCACTCCCCGCCGGAATGCTCCTGGCCGCGGCGATCGCCCAACGCTGAACCGGGGCGGGTCCGCGCCCTCAGCGCTTGCGCCGGGTCGGCGAGTAGCGCCGCAGTGCGGCCGCTCCGTGCGAGCATGGCGGCATGTGGGACGTCGAGGGCGTGCGCGCGCAGTTGTGGGAGCTGGCGCAGGCCGACCCGCAGAACGAGCGGTTCGGTGCGGGGCGGCACCGGTACCGGCTGGATCCGCCGGTGGCCGAGGCGGAGGTCGCCCGCTTCGAGCGGGCCCACGGCTTCGAACTCCCGCTGTCGTACCGGACGTTCATCACCACGGTGGGACGCGGCGGTGCCGGGCCGGCCTACGGGTTGTACCGCTGGGGCGGTGACGTCTGGGCTCGGCTGCAGAGCGACCTGGGTGCCGACTGGGCCGACGAGTTCGCCGTCCCCTTCCCGCACGCCGAACGCTTCCAGCCCTGGCCCGAGTTGGAGGTCTGCGCTCGGCACGCCCCCGACGACGAGGCCTTCGATCCCTGTTGGTTCACCGGCTCGATGGTGCTGGCCGAGCTGGGGTGCGGCGGGTTCCTGCGGCTGGTGGTGACCGGGGAGGCGAGCGGCCAGGTGTGGTCGGACGACCTCGCGTACGGCGAGGGCCTGAATCCCGGGCCGGACTTCGCGGACTGGTACCTGGACTGGCTGGCGAGGGAAGTGACGCTCCTCCTCGGGTAGTTCAGTCCTCCACCAGGACGGGCCGCGGCTGCCCGGCGTCCCGGATCGGGCGGCCGCGCAACGTCGGTTGCGGGGCGTCCCGACCCGGGCGGCCGTGCAGCCGCAGGTATGGGGGTGGCGGTCGAAGCTCCGACCGCCAGGGTCACGCGGGGCGGAGGGTGATGAGGCGGACGGCCGGGGCCGAGACCACCTGCACCGTGTCGGTGCCCGGCAGGCGTAGCTTGGCGAAGCCGCCCTGCAGGGCCACCAGTGCCCGCGGGGCGGACGAGACGGCCGCGCCGTCCGCGTTCACCACCGTGTAGCCGGCGTTCAGTTCGACCGCCGCCTCGGTCCAGTCCTCGCTCATGCCTTCACCTCGGGGAAGTCCAGCTCCGGACGGGCCAGGTGGTTGAAGTAGTTGGAGAGGGTGTTGAGCGCCACGTGCGCCACCACCTCGCCGGCCTCCGCGTCCGTCACGCCGGCCGCGCTGATCAGTGCGCGGGTCTCGTCGCCGATCTGTCCGCGGGTGCGGATGAGTTCGCGGGCCAGGGCCAGCAGGGCCTGGGCGTGCGGGTCCGTGTCGGAGGCGTCGCGGGTGGCGAGGAGTTCCTCGTCGCTCAGCCCCATCGTGCTGCCGCGCAGCGAGTGGGCGCTGACGCAGTAGGTGCAGTCGTTCTCCTGGGCGACCAGGAGTGCGAGCTGCTCGCGCATCCTGGCCCGCAGCACGCCGCGGCCCAGCTGGTCGCGCATCGCCAGGTAGCCCTCCAGGGCGGCGGGCGCCTCGGCCATCGAGGCGTAGAGATTCGGTACCCGCCCCAGCTGCTTCTGTACGCGTTCGAGCAACTCGCCCTTGTCCACGGACTTCTGCACGACTTCTCCCCCGAGGTGATGCGGTCCCCCAAAAAAACGGTACCGATCGGTACCGACAGCAGGACGGTACCGATCAGTGCCGTTTGGCGTCAAGGGTGGTTAGGATCGAGTGCATGGCAGTAAATGCAAGGGCGCGCCTGCTCGCCACCGCCGAGTCCCTCTTCTACGCGAACGGAATCCGCGCGGTCGGCGTGGAGCGCATCCTCTCCGAGTCCGGCGTGGGCCGGGCCTCCTTCTACCGGCACTTCGCCGGCAAGGAGGCCCTGGTGACCGCGGTTCTGGAGGGGCGCGACGCACGGTGGCGCGCCTGGCTGAGCGAGCGGGTCGCGGCCTACGGCGGCCAGCCGCTCAACGTCTTCGACGCGCTCGCCGAACGCTTCGCGGCGCAGGACTACCGCGGTTGCGTCGCGATCAACACGATGACCGAGATCGCGGACCCGTCCAGTCCGGCGCGCCGCATGGCGGCCCTGCACAAGACCCGCGTCATCGAACTCGTCGAGCAGCTCCTGTGCGACGCGGACATCCCCCAACCAGCCGTTCGTGCCAAGCAGTTCGCGCTCCTGATGGACGGCGCCATCGTCACCGCCCTGCGCGAGGGCACCCCGGAGGCCGCATGGCGGGCCCGCAGCATCGCGGAGTCCCTGCTGGCCTCCTGAACCGGTGCTGGCGGCTCAGGCGGCAATCGACCGTGACGAGGGCCGTGCGGAGGCCCATCGGCGACTCGACGGGGTGGTCCTGTACGTCGACCATCGGATCGGCCTTCTCCGCGGTGCCGGCCTATGCGGACAGCGCGGCGTCGATCGCCGCCTCGGCGTGGAGCCGGGCGGTGGGGAAGAGGGGGACGGGGCTGTCCTCGGGGCGGACCAGGAGTTCGATCTCGGTGCAGCCGAGGATGACGCCCTCGGCGCCCGCGGCGACCAACTCGGCGATGATCTGCCGGTAGGCCGCGCGGGACTCCTCGCGGACGATGCCGAGGCACAGTTCGTCGTAGATCACCCGGTGGACCAGGGCGCGGGATGCGGGCCGGGGGGTGAGGACGGTCAGGCCGCCGGAGGCCAGGCGGCCGCGGTAGAAGTCCTGTTCCATGGTGAACGCCGTTCCCAGTAGGCCGACTTGGCGAAGTCCGGCGGCTCGGACGGCGCCGGCGGTGGCGTCGGCGAGGTGCAGCAGGGGGATGGAGACGGCTTCGGCCACCTGGTCGGCGACCTTGTGCATGGTGTTGGTGCAGATCAGCAGCAGGTCGGCGCCGGCCGCCTCCAGGGCGCGGGCCGCGTCGGCGAGGAGCGCGCCGGCCTCGTCCCAGCGCCCGGCGGTCTGGAGTTCCTCGACTGCGGCGAAGTCGACGGAGTAGAGAACGAGTCGGGCGGAGTGCAGTCCGCCGAGGCGGTCCCGGGTGAGCTGGTTGAGGGTGCGGTAGTACTCGGCGGTGGACTCCCAGCTCATGCCGCCGATCAGGCCGAGGGTTTTCATGCGGCTAGTTATAAGACAATTGATGTATGGAAAGCAATTATATAAGGATTAGTTTGACTCGCTCTCCCGTGCGACCCGGTGCTGCCACTCCCGGGCGAACACCACCGACCCCGCCTCCAGTGCCCGCAGCTGCACCGTGCTGAGGAAGTGCCCGGCGTCGCAGCGCAGTTGGGTGCGGGTCTGGACGGTGACGTCCCAGCCGAGGTCCGGGCGCTCCAGCCGTACGGTGCGATCGGTGCGGGCCTGGGCGCTGAGCGGGGCGCCGGTGAGGATGCGGTAGGCGGTGACGGTGTGCTCGTCGCGGACCAGGCCGTCGGGGTGGGTGCGGGTGCCGTCGGTGGCGGGGGAGAGCTCGGTGCGCCATTCGTGGCGGCCGATGTCGTGCACGGTGACGTGTTCGGGCCGGGCGGTGAGCGGTTCGGTGAGGTGGATGTCCAGCGGGTCGGGCAGCGAAGGCGTCGCGAGGGTGACGGGGGCGGCGCCGACATCCGCGGCCAGGTGGCGGACGGGCAGGCTGAGGGTGGAGCGGGAGGGGTCGACGGCGTAGCCGGTGTCGTCGGGGGTGGGCCACACCCAGGGCCAGTAGACGGAGGAGAGGGCGAGCCGCAGCCGGTGCCCGGCCGGGACGCTGGCCGCGCAGGCGGCGAGGTCGACCTCGGCGTCCGGGCCGGTGGTGGTCAGCACGCCCCGGGTGAGCAGGGCGGAGGTGCCGTCCGGGCCGACCGCGCACAGCCGCGCGACCACCTGGACGGGGGCGGCCCCGGACCGCAGCCGCAGCCGTGCCGTCGGCGCGCCGAGCAGTTCGACCGGCTCGGGCAGCGGCTGGGAGTCGAAGCAGACTGAGCGGCCGTCCTCCTCGCGCTGGTCCGGCGGCCGGTCGGCGGGGCGGCCGTGCGGGACGTACGCGCCGGCGTTGAGGCCGGTGTGCTGGGGGGAGCGGACGTGGACGTACCGGTCGTCGGAGGCGGTGCCGGCGGTGCGCAGCTGGCCGTCCAGGTCGTAGTGGATCTCCCGGACGTCGGGGGAGGGCCAGGTGTCGTCGCCGGTCCAGCGGGTGCCGATCCAGCTGCGCAGGGCCGGTTCCTTGAGGGCGCCGGTGTCGACGCCGCGCAGCCAGTGGTCCCACCAGCGCAGGGTCTCGGGCAGGGCGGCCTCGGGCAGTCCGTGCGGCCAGGGGCCGAGCAGGGCGTGCGCGGTGGGGGATTCGGCGAGCAGCCGCAGCACGAAGGAGCAGGACGGGTCGCCCCAGCCGGCCACGGCGAACACCGGGACGGACACCGGCACGGTGGTGTCCCCGGCGGCGAGCCAGGCGTCGACGGGGGGCTCCAGGGATTCGAGCCGGGCCAGCCAGGCGGGCCGCCAGGCGTCGCCGAGGTGGCGCGGGTCCGGGGGGAGGGCGGCGTCGGCGATCAGGGTGGTGAGCCGGGTGTGCAGGTCGGCGGCGAGGACGGCGCCGCCGAGGCGGTGGCCGCCCTCGGGGCAGGCGGTGACGGCCGCGCCGACGGTCTCCGGCACCCGGGCGGCGAGCCGCAGCGCGGTGGTGCCGGCGGCGCCGACACCGAGCAGGCCGACCCGCCCGTTGCTCCAGGGGCGGCGGGCGAGCCAGTCGACGACGGCGGTGCCGTCGGTGAGCTCCTGCTCGCCGCCGGGTTCGCCGGGCAGCCCGCCGGAGTTGCCGTGGCCGCGGGTGTCGACCCGGACGGCGGCGTAGCCGTGGCCGGCGTACCAGGGGTGGCGGCGGGCGTCCTCGGCTGCGGTGCGGTCGGCGAGGCGGTCGGCCGAGTACTCCAGCAGGACGGGGACGGGCTCGTCGCTGACCGGGCGCCACAGGCGGGCGGCGAGCTCGGTGCCGTCGGGCAGCGGGATGCGGAGGTCCTCGCGGGTGGTGTGGAACGGGTACGACGGCATGGCCGCTCCCATCGGGGTCCCGGGCCGGTGACTGCCGAGCGGCCCGCGGCGCGGACGGGGATCGCGCCGTGGGCTCGGCATTCCGACCCTAGGGGAGGAACCGCCCGATTTCCTGATGAAAGCCCTGTGGTGGTGACACCCCGGCAGAGTGCGGCCGCGCGTCGCGCGCCCCCGGCCTGCGCCGTCGTGGACCGTTCGCCGCCGTCCAGCACTTGCACATGACTTGCAACTGCTTGCCCGAGGGGGGAAAGATGGCCCAGCTCCGCCCGGACCACCGAACCCGACCCACCCGAAAGGACCACACGATGCCCAGCGCCGCCACAGGTGCCCCGGCAGGCGCCGCAGCCGTCCGATGGCGCGACCGGCTCACCCGCGAGGAGTGGATCCGGCTGGCCGGGATGGGCGGCTTCATCCTCGCGCTGCACGTCATCGGCTGGTTCACGCTGCTCGCGCTGGTCGCGCCCGAGCACTACGACGTCGGCGGCCAGGTCTTCGGCGCGGGCATGGGCCTGACCGCCTACACCCTCGGCATGCGGCACGCCTTCGACGCGGACCACATCGCGGCGATCGACAACACCACCCGCAAGCTGATGGGCCAGGGCAAGCGGCCGCTGTCGGTCGGCTTCTGGTTCTCGCTCGGGCACTCCTCGATCGTCTTCGGCCTCTGCGCGCTGCTGGCCTTCGGCATCCGCACGCTGGCCGACCAGGTCCAGGCGGACGACTCGACCCTGCACAAGCTGACCGGCCTGATCGGCACGGCCGTCTCGGGTTCGTTCCTGCTGCTGCTCGGCCTGATCAACCTGGGCGCCTTCAACGGCATCCTCAAGGTGTTCCGCCGGATGCGCCTGGGCGAGTACGACGAGGCCGAGCTGGAGCGCCAGTTGGAGCGGCGCGGGTTGATGAACCGGATCCTCGGCAAGGTGACCCGGGCGGTCACCAAGCCGTGGCACATGTACCCGGTGGGCCTGCTGTTCGGCCTGGGCTTCGACACCGCCACCGAGGTGTCCCTGCTGGTGCTGGCGGGCGGCGCGGCGGCCTTCTCGCTGCCCTGGTACGCGCTGCTGACGCTGCCGATCCTGTTCGCGGCCGGGATGAGCCTGCTGGACACCATCGACGGCTCGTTCATGAACTTCGCCTACGAGTGGGCGTTCTCCAAGCCGGTCCGCAAGATCTACTACAACCTGACCGTCACCGGCCTGTCGGTGCTGGTGGCACTGGTCATCGGCCTGGTCGAACTGATCGGCCTGCTCGGCGAGAAGCTGGACATCACCAGCGGGCCGATCGCCTGGGTCGGCGGCCTGGACCTCAACTTCGTCGGCTACGCGATCGTCGGACTGTTCGTGCTGACCTGGGCCGGGGCGATCGCGTTCTGGAAGTTCGGCCGGGTCGAGGAGAAGTGGTCGGCGGGGCTGGCGGCCGGTTCCGCCGCCGAGTCGGAATAGCACCGCCGAGTCGGAACGGCACCGCCGAGTCGGAACGGCGCGCCCGAGGAGGAACCGATGGGCCGGTGACCGGGGTCTGGTCACCGGCCCATCGGGGCTTTCCGGAGTCACCTACGACTCACGTGCGGCGGTCAGTCACCCGAGTGCGGCGAGCACCGCGTCCGCCATCACCTTCTCGCCGGTCGCGTTGGGGTGGAACGGCACGGCGGGCGAGCCGGGCAGTGCGCCCTCGATCCAGCGGTCGTCCGAGCAGACGTCGTGCCCGCGGGTCGGCGTCGCGGTGTCCACGTAGGTGGCGCCGTTGGCAGCCGCGGTGGACTTGAGGGCGGCGTTCAGCTCGTCGAGCACGCCGTGCATGTACTCGACGTCGCCCGGTGTCACCGGCTGGCGCAGGACGCAGGCGTTGCCGTCGGCGGGCAGCACGGACGGGTAACCGACCAGCAGCACCTTGGCCTTGGGCGCCTTGGCGTGGATCTGCCGCAGGGTGGTGGCGATCTGCGGGGCGATGGTGGTGTTGATCCGCTCGGCCAGGTCGTCGTTGCCGTACTGCCAGGACATCGTGCGCCAGTCCCAGTAGCCGTGGTGGTAGACGTCCTTGCAGGGGGTGCCGAGCGGGTTGACGACGGCGCCGGCGATGCAGGTGGCGACCAGTTCGCCGAGGCCGAGGTCGCTGGTCGCGAGGTCGTTGCCGCCGATCCCGAGGGTGACCAGGTCGGTGTCGGCGGTCACCGCGTCCAGCTGGGGGTCGTTGACCCGGATGAAGGCGTCGTACTGCGGCTGCGTCATGGCCTTGACCTTGGCGGCGGCGCAGGTGACGTCGGTGTAGCCGCCGGCCCCGAGCGAGGCGGCGACCAGGTGGCCGTAATTGTGGTCGGAGCGCAGGCACAGACCGGCCGACGGGCTGAGTACGCCGGCGCCGGCGGCGTAGGAGTCGCCGAGGGCCACGTAGTGCTTCGGGGCCGGGGTGGCCGCCTGGGCGGTGGTGGAGGTGAGCGCGAGGGCGGCGCCCACGGCGACGGCGGCGAGAACGCCGGAATTGCGGAGTCGCCGGGAATTCCGGGCAGGGCGGAGCACGGTTCCTCCTGGGGGAGAGAAACGACGGGTGGGGGTCATGCCGAGCCGGGCCACAGCTACTCGCAGGTAAGTTACTGCCAGGTTTCGCCGTCGTCCATGGTTTCGACGGGATTTCCGGAAATCCCGTCAGATGGCACCGGGTGCCATTTCGAATTCCGCTCCACCGCGTTTCGGAATTGGCGTCGATTCAATGGCGGTACGCGCGGCGATACGCGCGGGCGATACGTACGGGAGTGGAATTCGGTTCAGTCGGCGGGATCGGCCGCGGGCCGCCGCCGGGCGGCGGCGAAGGAGACGAGCACCACCGCGGCGAGCAGGCCGGTCACGGTGACCAGCGCCCCCAGGACCATCAGGAACGCCGCGCCGATCAGCTTGCCGGGCAGGGCGGGGGAGCCGCTGCCGGAGTGCCAGACCACCCGGTTCCCGGTCAGCAGGGCGAGGTCGACCGTGCCCTGCCGGGCGTCGTCCACGTGCTGCCGGGAGTCGACCGCGGTGTCGCGGTGATCGCCCATCAGGAAGGCCCGCCCGGGCGGGACGGTGACGTCGAAGTCGTGGGCGCAGGTGCCGGCCCGGCGATCGGCCGGCTCGTCCAGCGGCGACCCGTCGAGGCTGAGCTGTCCGCCGGTGCAGGCGATCCGCTGGCCACCGAGGGCCATCACCCGGAACACGGGGGAGCCGGGCAGGCCCCACGGGGAGTCGACGATGTGGATCCCGCCGCGTCGCACGTCCGCGGCCGCGACCCGGTCGGCGAGCATCCGGTCGCCCGGCCGGAGGTCCGGTGCCATCGCGGTGCCGTCCATGCGGTGGACCGAGTAGCCGCCGGTGAGCACCACCGAGAGTCCGAGCGCCCCGCACAGCAGGCCGAACACCGCCACGGCCACCGCGAACCACAGGCCCCGGGCCCTCTGCTTCGGCATCCGCCCGTTCCTCTTTCGTCTTTCCCCGACCGTTCCTCCGCCGGATCCTATTTCAGGCGGCTCGGGCGCTCGGGCTGGCCTCGGGGCCCTGCGGCCTGACAGGTACAGTTCCGGTGCAGAGCGTGCCGTCGACCGGGCCCGCCGACCAGGAGGGGGATCAGAGCGGATGAGCCGCCGAGACCGCGACCGCGACCGCGACCGTGACCGCGAGGGCAAGCGGGGTGCCGGCTCCCCGGTGACCGTCACCGTCTGCCGGGGCTGTTGCTGCGGCACCGAGGCGAAGCACCCGGGGGTGGACCACGCGGGGCAGTACGAACGGCTGCGGACGGCGGTCGGCCCGGCGGGCCGGGTCCGTGCGGTCAAGTGCCTGGACGTCTGCTCCCAGTCCAACGTGGTGGTGGTCGGCCCGTCCAGCGAGGGGCGGGCGGCGGGTGGCCGTCCGGTCTGGCTCGGCTTCGTGCTGATGGACGAGATGATCGACGACATAGCCGCCTGGGTGCGGGCGGGCGGGCCCGGCCTGGCCGATCCGCCCGGGCTGCTCGACCTCCAGCTGATCTCGGTCTCCCGCCGGGTCCGCGAGGGCCTGCCGGAATGACCGGACGCCCCGGATGATGCTGACGGTTCGTCAGATCCACGCCCCGGGACGGTGTCGGGGCGTGGCCACTACCATGACCGGTGGCATCGAGCGGTTCCGCGCAAAGGGAGGAAGACGATGACGACGGTCTGCCGCATCTGCGCGGGCACCGGCCGGACCGCCGGCCTCAACTGCCGTACCTGCCAGGGCACCGGCACCACCGAGGTGGGCGGCGGGGGCGGCAACTGCTTCCTCTGCGACGGCACCGGGGTGTACGTCCGCTACCGGGTGGACGCGACCGGCGCCAAGCAGGCCTACCGGGACGAGATCTGCCGTACCTGTGACGGCACCGGCAACCGGTCGGCGAACCTCTGGGACGAACCCTCCGCCTGACGCCCGCTCCGCCCGACCTGTTCTCCCGTCCGGCCCGCGCCGCGGGCCCGGGGCATGATCCGGCATCACTTCGATGTGGACATGCTCTTTGCCTGTTCATGGTCGAACATTGGTGTTCGATTGGGGGGCGCGCTGAGGCCCGTTCACCGGAAGTCCGCGCGTGGTCAACGCACCGCTGACAGAGTCCCGCGCATGGATATCCCCAACATGGGCGTGCCGGCCACGCTTGCCGACCGCATGAGCATGGCCGAGCAGCACGAGTACCTGCGGGCCCGTTTCTCCCGCCGCCGCATGCTGCGCGCCGGCGCGGTGACCGTGGGTGCCGTCGCCGTCGCCGGTGCACTGGGCAGTGCACCGGCCTTCGCCGCCCCGGCGGGGCCCCAGCTGCTGACCGGTGCCACGACGGCCGGCATCGACGGATCCCTGGTCGCGCCGACCGGGCGCCACCTCCAGTTCGGCCCCGAACCGGACACCCAGTTCCGCGTCTCCTGGCAGGTCCCGGCGCCGGTCAGGAAGCCGTTCCTGCGCTTCGGCAAGACCCCGTGGGAGCTGGGCCACAAGATCCAGGCCGAGGTCCGCGCGCTGCACACCCCGGCGCTGACCCCGAGCGGCCAGCCGGTGGACCAGTACTACCTGCACGTGGCGCTGGAGGACCTCCAGCCCGACACCACCTACTACTACGGCGTCGGCCACGACGGCTTCGACCCCGCCTCGCAGCAGCAGATCTCCACCCTGCACACCTTCCGCACCGCGCCCTCCCGGGACCACCGCTGGGGCAAGGTGTACGAGCCGTTCACCTTCACCGCCTTCGGCGACCAGGGCGTCAGTGCCCACGCGGCCGGCAACGACAACATCATCAAGGCCCAGAAGCCGGCCTTCCACCTGCACGCCGGAGACATCTGCTACGCCGACCCGGCCGGCTCCGGCACCGACCCGGACAAGTCCGTCTTCAACGCGAAGACCTGGGACGACTTCCTGGTCCAGACCGAGACCGTCGCCGCCGACATCCCGTGGATGGTCGCGTACGGCAACCACGACATCGAGGCCTGGTACTCGCCCAACGGCTACGGCGGAGAGAACGCCCGCTTCTTCCTGCCGGACAACGGTCCGGACCCGCGCACGGTCCCCGGCGTCTACACCTTCCGCTACAAGAACGTCGGCGTCATCTCGCTGGACGCCAACGACGTCTCCTACGAGATCCCGGCCAACCTGGGCCTCTCGGCGAACAGGCAGACCAAGTGGCTGGAGCGCACCCTCAAGGACCTGCGCAATGACGAGACCGTCGACTTCGTCGTGGTCTTCTTCCACCACTGCGCCTTCTCCACCACCGTCGCCCACGCCTCCGAGGGCGGCGTCCGCGAGGCCTGGGTGCCGCTGTTCGAGAAGTACCGGGTGGACCTGGTCATCAACGGCCACAACCACATCTACGAGCGCACCGACGCCATCCTCGGCAACAAGGTCTCGAAGCAGGTGCCGAGCGGCGCCACCATTGAGCCGGCCAAGGACGGCGTGGTCTACGTGACCGCGGGCGCGGCCGGCCGCAGCCTGTACAAGTTCGACGTGCCGGACACCTACGAGGGGCACGAGAACCACCAGGACGAGGTCCAGACCTACTACTGGAGCAAGGGCCGGGTGAAGACCCCCGAGACCATCCAGTGGTCGCGGGTGCGCTACACCGGCTACTCCTTCCTCAAGGTCGACGTCACCCCGGCCCACCTGGGCCGGAAGTCGGTCATGAAGGTCACCGCGCTGGCCGAGAACGGCACCCGGATCGACAACTACACGATCCTGCGCACGGTCGGCGAGGGCTGGGACTCCAACAGCGACGAGGACGGCCAGGGCGGCGGCTGGGGCTGGTAGGTCCCCGCGCTCGTGACGGTGCCCCGGCGCTGGAGGTTCAGCGCCGGGGCCCGTACATGATCACGCCGACCCCGGCCAGGCAGACCAGCGCGCCCAGCACGTCGAAGCGGGTCGGCCGGAAGCCGTCCACGACCACGCCCCAGAACAGCGAGCCGGCCACGAACACCCCGCCGTAGGCGGCCAGCACCCGGCCGAAGTCCGCGTCCGGCTGGAGCGCTGCGACGAAGCCGTACGCGCCCAGCGCCACCACGCCCAACCCGGCCAGCCACCACGGCCGTTGCTCGCGCACGCTCTGCCAGACCAGCCAGCAGCCGCCGATCTCGGCGAGCGCGGCGACGGCGAACAGGGCGATGGAGCGCAGGGTGGTCATGACGGTGGATCGTAGGCGCTCAGACCTGCTTGTACGTCGCCAGGAAGCGCCCGATCCGGTTGATCGCCGTCTCCAGGTCGTCGGCGCGCGGCAGGGTGACGAAGCGGAAGTGGTCCGGGCGGGGCCAGTTGAAGCCGGTGCCCTGGACGACGTGGATCTTCTCGCGCAGCAGCAGGTCCAGCACGAACCGCTCGTCGTCGACGATCCGGTGCACCGCCGGGTCCAGCCGGGCGAAGGCGTACAGGGCGCCCTTGGGCTTGACGCAGCTGACGCCGGGGATCTCGTTGAGCGCCTTGATCGCGATGTCGCGCTGCTCGGTGAGCCGGCCGCTGGGCAGGACGAGGTCGTTGATGGACTGGTGGCCGCCGAGCGCGGCCTGGACGGCGTACTGCGCGGGCACGTTGGGGCACAGCCGCATGCCGGAGAGCATGGTCAGGCCCTCCAGGTAGTCGGTGGCGTGCTGCTTGGGGCCGGAGACGACCAGCCAACCGCTGCGGAATCCGGCCACCCGGTAGGCCTTGGAGAGGCCGTTGAAGGTGAGGGTGAGCACGTCGTCGGCGAGCGCGGCCAGGCAGTGGTGCTCGGTGCCGTCGTAGAGGATCTTGTCGTAGATCTCGTCGGCCAGCACCATCAGCTGGTGGCGGCGGGCCAGGTCGAGGATGCCCTCCAGCAGCTCCTTCGGGTAGACCGCGCCGGTGGGGTTGTTGGGGTTGATGACGACGATCGCCTTGGTGCGGGCGGTGATCTTGGCGGCGATGTCGTCGAGGTCCGGGTACCACTCGGCCTGCTCGTCGCACAGGTAGTGCACGGCCTTGCCGCCGGCCAGCCGGACGGAGGCCGTCCACAGCGGGTAGTCCGGCATCGGGACGAGCACCTCGTCGCCGTCGTCGACCAGCGCGGTGATCGCCATCTGGATCAGCTCGGAGACGCCGTTGCCGAGGTAGACGTCGTTGACGCCGACGCCCTGGACCCCGCGCTGCTGGTAGTACTGCACCACCGCGCGGCGGGCCGGCAGGATGCCGCGCGAGTCGCTGTAACCGTGCGCCGAGGGCAGGTTGCGGATGATGTCCTGGATGATCTCCTCGGGCGCCTCGAAGCCGAACGGGGCCGGGTTGCCGGTGTTCAGCCGCAGCACGCTGTGCCCGGCCTCCTCCAGGGCGTTTGCCTGGTCCACCACCGGGCCCCGGATCTCGTAGCACACGTCATTCAGCTTGCTGGACTGGCGAAACTCCATCTGCGGCCTCCCGACCGTCACCACCGCTCCGTTGCTTCAGCTTTGTTCTACCAAGTTGGCACTTGGAAAGTCCAACCTTTTGGCTATGCTGATCCACATGTCACGCCGAAGCTACGACCAGTACTGCGCCGTCGCCCGCGCCCTGGACGCGGTGGGGGAGCGCTGGAGCCTCCTGATCGTCCGTGAACTCCTGCGCGGCCCCCGCCGCTACACCGACCTGCACGCCGACCTGCCCGGCGTCTCCACCGACATCCTCGCCGCCCGGCTCAAGCAGCTGGAGGGCGAAGGACTCGCTGTGCGCCGCAAGCTGGAGCGGCCGGCCAACGCCACGGTGTACGAGCTGACCGAGCGCGGCCGCGGACTGCGGCCGGTGATCGAGGCCCTGGGGGAGTGGGGGCTCGGCGCCCTCGGCGAACAGCGGCCCACCGACGCGGTGCGCGAGCACTGGTTCACGGCGACGGCGACGGCGACGGTTCCGACGGCGACGACTGCTCCGGCGGTTCCGGCGGCGACGGTGGCGACCGTCGCGGGGTGAACGCCCAGCCGGTGCGGTGAGGGGGCGGCGGCCACGGGCCGGATGAGGGGGCGGCGGCAAGGCCCCCGTCGCCGGCCGCCGCCCCGTGGACCCAGGATGGCCCGGGGCGATAAACGCGCACTGGACGCCGAATGAGCGGGCCGGGCCCCCGCGGAACTGGTTGGCAAGTGCACGCGTACGATCGTCGGATCGCTTCGCCGGAGCCACCGGAGCCAGTAGAGGAGAGCGGAGGCCGCCCGTGCCCACCACCAGCCGCAGCTACACCAGCTACGTCGCCATCGGGGACTCCTTCACCGAGGGCATGTGCGACGACCTCCGTCCCGACGGCCACTACCGGGGCTGGGCCGACCGGGTCGCCACCGCGCTCGCCGGCCAGACCGAGGACTTCCGGTACGCCAACCTCGCCGTCCGCGGCAAGCTGATCGGCCAGATCCACGACGAGCAGCTCGCCACCGCGGTCGGGATGGGCGCCGAACTCGTCACCCTGGCCGGCGGCCTCAACGACGTGCTGCGCCCCGGCTGCGACATCGACCGGGTCGAGCGGCTGCTCGGCCGCTGCGTCGAGGAACTGCGCGCCGGCGGCGCCAGCGTCGTCCTGTTCACCAGCACCGACCCCACCCGCCGGATGGCGGGCAGCGCCCGGCTGCTGCCCGCCATCCGGCGGATGAAGGCCTTCGTCCAGGAGCTCGGGCGGCAGGACGGCATCGCCGTCGTCGACCTGTTCTCCGCACCGTGCTTCGACGACCGCCGGCTCTGGGCCGAGGACCGCCTGCACCTCTCGCCCGAGGGCCACCGCCGGGTCGCCGAAGGCGTCCTGGAAGCCCTCGGCCGCCCCGCCGCCTTCGACTGGCGCGCCCCGCTGCCCGCCGCCGCCCCGCCCGGCCGCGCCGAGAAGCTGCGCTCCGACGCCCGCTGGCTGGGCACCCACCTCGGCCCGTGGATCGGCCGCCGCCTCACCGGCCGCTCCTCCGGCGACGGCCGCCCGCCGAAGCGGCCGGAGCTGCTGCCGTACCGCTAGGGCGGGCCCGGCAGGATCGGCCGGGCAGGGCCTGGCTGGGCCCTGCCCGGGGCCCGTCGGCGGGGCCGCTCGTCAGGGCTCCAGCACCAGGCTCGCCATCGGGGCGCGGGTGGTCCAGCCGAGAGCCGTGTAGAGCGCCTGGCCGTCCACCGTGCCGACCAGCACGCCGGTGCGGGCGCCCGCCTCGTACGCGCCGGACCGCAGGGCCCCCATCACCACCGAGCCCAGGCCCCGGCGGCGGTGCTCGGGGGCGGTGACGATCTGGTCCGGCACGGCCACCGCGCCGGCCAGGCCCGTCTGGCCGCGGGCGGCGAGGTGCCCCTCCTCGGTGCGCAGCAGCACCCGGAGGATCCCGCCCCGCTCCCAGTGGGTCAGGGTGTAGCCGGCCGGGACGGCCGGCCGCTCGGGGGTGAGCGGGGCGGTCATCAGGAAGCCCGGCGGGTCCAGCCGCCACTGCGGGCCGAGCCAGGGCCGGACGGTCGAGTCCTCGGCGAACAGCTTCAGCCAGGTGGTCGGCGCGGTGGTCGCCTCGGCGAGCTTGCGGACCTCCGCCTCGGTCGGCTCGGGCAGCACGTGCCGCCCGACCTCCCTGGTCGGCGCGCCGACGTCGATGGTCCAGCCCCAGGGCTGCTCCACCGGGTCGGCGGCGCCCCGGGAGACGGTCCAGCCGCTGATCCACATCCGGACCAGCTCGGTGATGTTCGACTGCGGCATGGCGCGATTCCTCCGCATGTAAGGGTCTCTCTGGGCACTTACACCTTACCTGCGTGGGGGGTGGCCTGCCCAGTAATCTTGACGGGTTCGACGCGCCGGACTCCACCGGCGTCCAGCCGCTGGAAGGACCCCGGACCGTGAGTGAGACCGAGTCGCCGCAGGACCCCACGGCGGCCGCGCCGAACCCGCTCCAGGCCGACTGCGGCAGCTGCTTCGGACTCTGCTGCGCGGCCCTGCCGTTCGCCGCCGGCGCCGACTTCGCCATCGACAAGGCCGCCGGCACCCCCTGCCGCAACCTGCGGACGGACTTCAGCTGCGGCATCCACGCCCGGCTCCGCGACAGCGGCTTCCAGGGCTGCACCGTCTACGACTGCTTCGGCGCCGGACAGCGGGTCTCCCAGGTCACCTTCGGCGGGGTCAGCTGGCGCGAGGAGCCCGCGAGCGCCAAGCCGATGTTCGACGTCTTCCCGGTCGTCCGGCAGCTCCACGAACTGCTCCGGTACCTCACCGAGGCGCTCACCTTCGCCGCCGCCCGGCCCGTTCACCCCGAACTGCGGCAGGCCCTCGAAGAGACCGACCGCCTCGCCGGCGGGACCCCCGAGGAGATCCTCGCCGTCGACGTCCCGGCCCACCGCGGGCGGATCAGCGACCTCCTGCTGCGGGCCAGCGAACTCGTCCGCGTCTCCGTCCCCCGCCGCCGCGAACACCGCGGCGCCGACCTCTTCGGCGCCCGCCTGCGCGGCGCCGACCTCCAGGGTGCCAACCTGCGCGGCGCCCTCCTGGTCGCCGCCGACCTCTCCGGCGCCGACCTGCGCCTCGCCGACCTCATCGGCGCCGATCTCCGCGACGCCCATCTGGCCGGCGCCGACCTCACCACCGCCCTCTTCCTCACCCAGGCCCAGCTCGACGCCGCCCGCGGCGACGCCACCACCCGCCTCCCGGCGGCCCTCACCCGCCCCACCCACTGGCCCGACACCGCCCCGGCCCCGGCGTCCGCCGACCGCAAGCCCGCGCGCAGGGGCGGCAGCCGCCCCGGCAAGCCGCGTCGCCGCTAGGGCGTGTCAGACACGCCCCAGGGCCCGCGCCGCTGCGGGATCAGGGCCCGCGGTGGAGCGGGTCCTCGGGGACGACCGCGGCGATCCGCGCGGCGGGAGGCCGGGGAGGCCGGGGAGGCCAGCGAGGCCAGCGAGGCCGGGGAGGCGCAGGGGCGGAGGCGTGCACGAGGTTGACGGCCGGTCGACCGGCGGTTGGATCGCCCTCGACGCAGGTGGTCAGGATGTGAGCAGCCGTGACCGCAGGGCGGCTATCCGGTCGGGGGCGAAGCCGACCGGGCCGGTGAGGTAGGCCTCGACGGAGCCGTGGCGGGCGGCGAGGTCGGCGAGGGTGAGGCGGATGACGGTCTCCGGGGCGCGGCCGTAGCCGGGCCAGCCGAGGGTGCGGCCGGGGTGGGCGGCGTGCCAGTCGGCGATGAGCCGCGGGGTGGCGCGCTCGGTGAGGGCGAAGTCGGCGGCGATGTCGTCCTCGGAGACGCCGAGCAGGGTGAGCACCAGGGCGGCGATCAGGCCGGTGCGGTCCTTGCCGGACGCGCAGTGGAAGACGACCGGGGCCTCGGCGTCGGTGATCACGTCCAGGGCTCGGCGGATCTCCCGCACGCCGTCCTCGGCGACCTCGGCGAAACGGTCGGCGAGGTAGCGCCAGGGGTCGAGCGCGGGGTCGATCGAGGCCTGGTCGTACGGGCGGTGCTCGATCGAGAGGTGGTGGTACTCCAGGCCGTCGAAGTGGGGCACCCGGCCCTTGGCGGCGATCTCCCAGTCGTAGCGCAGGTCGATCACGGTCCGCACGCCGAGGCTCCGGAGGCGGTCCAGGTCGGCGGGGGAGGTGAGCTTGCCGAGCGAGTCGGAGCGGTGGAGCAGGCCCCAGCGGACCGTCCGGCCGTCGGCGGCCGGGTAGCCGCCCAGGTCGCGGAAGTTGTGCAGGTCCTCGAATTCGACGTGACGCGTTGTCATGCCCGGACTGTATCCAGCGGTGTCAACCCTGGCCGTAGCCCCCGGTGAGCAGGTCGAAGGCGCGGTCGGCGGCGGCGACGGCCTCGGGGTGGAGGTCGTCGGCGGTGCGGCCGCCGTTGTGGATGAGGTGCCAGTTGTGCAGGGCGAGGACCCGCTGGGTGGCGGTGACCTGGGCGGCGAGCAGCGGGGCGGTGAGTTCGCGGGGCTGCGCGAGGCCGGGGGCCTCGCGCAGCGCCTCGGCGAGGGACTGTTCGGCGCGGGCCAGGTAGGAGCCGACCCGGGCGGCCAGGCTCGGGGTGCCGTGGACGAGCGCGGTGAAGGCCAGCACCTGGGGGTGGTCGTTGAGGCCGGTGACCGGGTCGTGCCGGGCGAGGCCGTCCAGGAAGTCCCGGCGCAGGGCGTCGAGGACGCTCTCGCCGTCGGCCCGGCCCCGGACCACGTCCGCCGCCTGCTCCTGGTGGTCGGCGAAGCGGTGGACGACCAGGTCCTCCTTGCTGGCGAAGTAGCTGAACAGGGTGGGCTTGGAGACCTCGGCGGCGGCCGCGACGTCGGCCACCGAGACCTGGTCGAAGCCGTGCTGCAGGAAGAGCGCGATGGCCGCCTCGGAGATGGCCCGTCGCGTCCGTTCCTTCTTGAGCTCCCGCAGTCCTGTCATGCCGGCCAGGCTAGCAGCCGGGATTGACCGGGGCAGGTTTCTGACCCGGTACGAAAAATCAGGAGCGGAGATCGGGAGCGGAGATCGGGAGCGGAGATCAGGAGCTGAGCGAGTCCAGGATCCGCCGCACCGACTCCACCACCGGCGCGCCCGCCCGGACCAGCGAGGCCACCCCCGAGATGTTGCGCAGCGCCCGCCGCAGGGCGGACGGCGAGGCCTCGGAGCCGTCGCCGATGGCCTCCAGCGACTCGTCCAGCACCTCGCGGTCCTCGGCCGGCACCTGGTCGCGCAACAGCCTTACGGCGGTGACCAGTTCGCGCAGGGCGGCCTGCGGGTCGACCGGGCCCTGGTTCTTGACGATGCCGATGTTGTGGTCGCCGTGCTGGGTGACGGAGTCACCGAAGTGGAAGGAGTTGCTCACTGTCCGACCCGCTTTCCGGTGTTGTGGTCGCCGTACTGGGTGATCTTGTCGCCGACGTGGAGGTTCTCCACCTGGAGCGCGAACTCCGCCTGGGGGTTGTCGATCGCCTCCATGATCATCTGGATCAGGTTGCCGATCTGCCACTGGTTGTGGCTCACCACGGCGGTGGTCGCGGCGTTCGAGGTCTCGATGACCAGCTTGTAGAGCGGCTTCTGCCGCAGCCGGGTGACGAACCGGTAGAGGAAGAACAGGAAGCCCGCCACCAGCAGGACGGCCGGGACGGCCGCCGCCTGCGTCTTGTCCGTCGAGTTGTGGGTGAGCGCGCTGAGGAAGCTGGCGGCGAACAGCAGCCCCAGCACCTGTCGGACGAACCTGATGACCGTCCGCGAGCGCTTGGGCGGCCACCACACCAACTGCCGTGCCCGGGCGATGTGCTGCAGCGGGTACGCGTCGCCGCCGATCCACAGCACCCGCCGGCTCACCCTGACGTCGATCACGTTCCGTGCCATGTCCGCTCCCCCTGCCGCTCGTGCGGGGAGAACCATAGCAATGGCTGCGGACGGGCGGGGGCCTGGCGGCGGATCAGCCGGATCTCACGCGCTCCGCCGCCGGGCCGTCACCTCGATCTCGATCCGCATCCGAGGGTCGGCCAGACCGCAGACCTGCATCGTCGCGGCCGGTCGGACCTCGCCGAAGCAGCGGCGCAGCACCGGCCAGCAGGGCTCGAAGTCCGTACGCTCGGGCAGCAGGTAGCGCACCCGTACGACGTCGGCGAAGCCGGAGCCGGCCTCGGCCAGCGCGGCCCCGATGTTGCGCAGGCACTGCTCGGCCTGCTCCACCACGTCCTCGGAGATGGTCATGGTGGCGTAGTCGAACCCGGTCGTCCCGGACACGTGCACCCAGTCGCCGTCCACCACGGCGCGGGCGTAGCCGATCTGCTCCTCGAAGGTGGAGCCGCTGAGGACGGCGCGTCGATCCGTCGTGTTCGTCATGCGCCGAACGCTAGGTGGCCTGCGGGGATACGTCCAATACTCGCTCGGTGCCGATCTGATATCCCTACGCGTATGGAGCGCCCGGAACTACCCCTGCCGCAGCTGCACGCCTTCGCCGTGCTCGCCGGGGAACTGCACTTCGGCCGGGCCGCCGCCCGCCTCGGCATCGCCCAGCCGCCGCTGAGCCAGCAGATCCGCCGGCTGGAGGAGAAGGTCGGCCACCCGCTGTTCCGGCGGGAGCCCGGCGGCGTCGCCCTGACCCCCGCCGGGCGCGAGCTGCTGCCCGCCGCCCGCCGGGCCCTGGCCGACCTCGCGGACGGGCTGGCCGCCGCCCGGGCGGTCGGGGGTGGCGAGGCGGGTCGGCTGCGGATCGGGTTCTCCGCCTCGCTCGCCCTGACCGTGCTGCCCGGGCTGCTGCGCACCTTCCGGGACCGCCACCCCGGGGTGCGGCTGGACGTACGGGAGATGACCAGTGCGCCGCAGCTCGCCGCCCTGCGCGAGCGCGGCATCGACGTCGGCCTGCTCCGCGAACCGCCGGCGGACGAACCGGAGCTGCGGTTCCGGACGGTGCTCAGCGAGCCGTTCGTCGCCGTGCTCCCGGCGCACCACCAGCTGGCGGTCCAACGGACCGTCCGGCTCGGGCAGTTGGCGGAGGAGCCGTTCGTGCTGCTGCCCCGGGAGGAGGGGCCGCAGCTGTACGACCGGATCACCGGCCTGTGCGTCGGGGCGGGCTTCACCCCGCGGACCGGGCAGCAGGCGGTGGAGTGGCAGACGGTGTGCGCCCTGGTCGGGGCCGGCCTCGGCGTCTCGCTGGCCCCGGCGAGCATCCGGCGGATCCGGCTGCGCGGCGTGGCCTTCCGCCGGATCGACCCCGGCACCGCCCGCACCCGCGCCGCCGTCGCCTGGCGCGCCGACGACCGCAGTCCGCTGGTGGCCCACCTGCTGGCCATCACCGGGCAGCACCGGGCGTCCTAGGTCCTGCCCGGCAGGCTCCGCCGGACAGGCCTTAGTTCCGCAGTTCGTAGACCAGGTTGAAGGGGGTCTCGGTGGCTCGGCGGAAGTGGGGGAACCCGGCCTCTGCGGCCACCTCGCGGGTACGCGCCTCGCCGGCGGCGGCACCGAGGGCGCGGCCGACCGGCTGTGCCTGGGACACGGGGACGCAGATCAGTGAGGACGCGCTGTAGAAGGCCCGGCCGAGGGGGTTCAGGTTGTCGGCGAGGTCGTCCTGGGCGTGCGGTTCGACCAGCATCACCACGCCGCCGTCGGAGAGGCGCGCCCGGCAGTGCGAGAGCACGCCGACGGGGTCGCCCATGTCGTGCAGGCAGTCGAAGAAGGTGATCAGGTCGTAGGGGCCGCCGCCGAAGTCCGCGGCGCCGGACACCTCGAAGGCGGTGCGCCCGGCCAGCCCGTTCTCCTCGGCCAGGGCCCGGGCCTTCTCGACCGAGGGCAGGTGGTAGTCGAACCCGGTGAAGCCGGACGCGGGAAAGGCCCGGGCCATGAGCATGGTGGAGTGGCCGAGCCCGCAGCCGACGTCGGCGACGCTGCCGCCGGTGCGCAGTCGCTCCACCGTGCCGTCCAGGGCCGGCAGCCACTCCTGCACCAGGTGCGCCGCGTAGCCGGGGCGGAAGAAGCGCGCCGTGCCGGTGAACAGGTCCGGGTGGTGCTGCTCCCAGCCCACGCCGCCGCCCTCGACGAAGGCGCGCTCCAGCTTCTCGCGGGTCTCCTGCGCGGCTGCGGCCATGAAGGCCTGGAAGCCGCCGAGGGCGAAGAAGGGGCTGTCCTCGTCGCAGAAGGCGGCGACCTGCTCGGGAGTGAGCCGGAACCGTCCGTCCGGGTCGAGCGCGACGTAGCCGCTGGCCGCCATCGCCGCCAGCCACTCCCGGACGTTGCGCTCCTGGGTGCCCGTCCTTTCGGCCAACTCGGAGGAAGTGAGCGGTACTTCGTCCGCCATGGCCCGGAAGAGCCCGAGCCGGTCGCCGATCGACAGCAGCGGTGCTATCGCCACGGCGCCCAGATCGTTGACGACGCGGCCCATCAGGGTCTCCAGCGCGTCCTCGTCGAGCGTCATGTCCCGGACCACGTCCAGGTTGACGAAGCGCGGCGCCCCGTCGCACGCCTCCCGCATCTCCTCGGCGATGTGCCGGGTCTCCGGCAGGTCGCTGTTCTTCATCGCCTCCTCGTAGGAGGGGAACTCCACGATCTGGACGAAGTGGGAGGGCCGGTCGCGGTCCTTGCCGATCGTGGCGTGCTGGGCGGTGCGTTTGCCGTGGGTGGCCCGCAGCCACTCGTCCATGAGCCGGTCGACGCGGTCGGCCTCGGTGGTTTCGTATTCGATGACCTGCATGAACGACATGCCGATCAACCCCCTTCCAGAGGTGTAAGAACAGCGTCCCGCTCCCTCCGGGCCGCCACAACCCGCGTCATCCCCGTCCCGGGACGATCTCCGGCGAGCGGCCGTCCCCACCGTGTCCGTCACCGCCGTCCCGTACCCGTCCGTGCGCGGGGACTCGCAGGCTGTGACCTTCCGCGCCGACCTTCCGCGCCGACCTTCCGCGCCGACCTTCCGCGCCGACCTGCAGACGCGCGGGCGGCCTTCAGACGCTGCGGTCGGCGAGCACCTCGCGGACCACGTGGCGGGCGTGGGCGGTGCGGGCCGAGTCGGTGTGGCGGTAGTACGGGATGGTCACCAGGGCGATGGAGAAGGCCCAGGCGCGGCCGCGGGCCCACATCGCGTCGTCGGCGCGCAGGGCGGCCCGGAAGGCGGGGCGGGCGGAGGCGGGGAGGAGGTTCCAGGCGGGCAGCAGGTCGGTGGTGGGGTCGCCGACGCCCATCAGGGCGAAGTCGAGGACGGCGGCGAGCCGGCCGGAGCGGTTCAGCAGCAGGTTGCCGGGGGTGAGGTCGCCGTGCATCCAGACCGGTGCGCCGGCGTGGTCGGGGAGGCGGAGCGCCTTGTCCCACAGGGCGGTCGCGGCCGCGGTGTCGATGGCGCCGGTCAGCTGGGCGATCGCCGCACGGGTGGAGCCGTCCCGGGAGGCGAGCGGCACGCTGCGGGGGCCGGCCGGGGCGCCGGCCGGGTCGAGGGTGCGCAGAGCCTTGACGAAGCCGGCCAGGTCGCGGGCGAGCGCCTCGGGCGCGGCGAGCACGCCGACCGCCGGGTTGACGCCGTCGAGCCAGCGCACCACCGACCACTCCCACGGGTAGCCCGCGGCGGGGCGGCCGACGGCCAGCGGGGCGGGGACCGGCAGCGGCAGCAGCGGTGCCAGCCGGGGCAGCCAGCGGTGCTCGCGGCGGACGTCCCCGGCGGCCCACTCCACCCGGGGCAGCCGGACGGCGAGTTCGGGCCCGAGCCGGAACATCGCGTTGTCCGTCCCGGCGGACCCGACCGGGGTGACCGGCAGGCCCACCCACTGCGGGAACTGGGCGGAGATCAACCGCCGAACCAGGGCAGCGTCGACGACCGGTCCATCGGGGTGCATCCGGGCGGCAGCGCACATGCCCGGCAGCGTACAGCGCGGATCGCCGGGGATCAGCCGGATCGGCGAACTGCGTACCGGAGTTCGATCAGCGGAGGGTGATCCGCCCCCGGACGGTGCCGCCCCGGCCGTACCGCGGCACGTTCCCGCCCGGCGCCACCGCGCACAGCGGCCCGGCGCGGCGGAGGCCTCGGAGGTGCCCAGGGTGTTCACGCCCGGCAGCCCGGGAAGCCGCAACTGGACTCCGCTCGCAACTCGTTGGGGCCGGGGCCGATTCGCGCCACGCCCGCCGCCCCGGGTGCGGCCGGGAGCCGTCACCGGTACCTGCCAGAATGCTGGGCGTACGGCGAAAGCACTGAAGGAGAAGGTGACCGGCTTCGTGACCACGCCAGTCGAACAGGTGGCCCGGCAGGCCCAGCAGGCGATCGAGCGCAAGATCGCCGAGGAACTGGGCGTCCGCGAGGGGCAGGTGAAGGCCGCCGTCGAGTTGCTCGACGGCGGCTCGACCGTGCCGTTCGTGGCCCGTTACCGCAAGGAGGTCACCGGCTCGCTGGACGACGCCCAGCTGCGCACCCTGGAGGAGCGGCTGCGCTACCTGCGGGAGTTGGAAGAGCGCCGGGCGGCCGTGCTGGAGTCGATCGAGTCCCAGGGCAAGCTGGACGACGCGCTGCGCGCCCAGGTGCTGGCCGCCGACTCCAAGGCGCGGCTGGAGGACATCTACCTGCCGTTCAAGCCGAAGCGGCGGACCAAGGCGCAGATCGCCCGCGAGGCCGGGCTGGAGCCGCTGGCCGACACCCTGCTCGCCGACCCGACGCAGGACCCGGCCGCGCTCGCCGCTGGGTACCTGAACGAGTCGGTGGCGGACGGCGCGGCCGCGCTGGAGGGCGCCCGGGCGATCCTGGTCGAGCGCTTCGGCGAGGACGCCGACCTGGTCGGCTCGCTGCGCGAGCGGATGTGGAGCCGCGGCCGGGTGGTCGCGCGGGTGCGGGACGGCAAGGAGGCCGACGGCGCCAAGTTCGCCGACTACTTCGACTTCGCCGAGCCGTACCCCAAGCTCCCCTCGCACCGCATCCTGGCGATGCTGCGCGGCGAGAAGGAGGAGGTGCTGGACCTCGAATTCTCGCCCTACGACGGTGACTCCGAGGGCGACCTGCCCGGGGAGAACGACTACGAGCAGCGCATCGCGGCCCGCTTCGGCATCGCCGACCGCGGCCGCCCGGCCGACAAGTGGCTGGCCGACACTGTCCGTTGGGCCTGGCGCACCCGGATCCTGGTGCGACTCGGCATCGACCTGCGGTCCCGGCTGCGGGCCGAGGCCGAGGACGAGGCGGTACGGGTCTTCGCCGCCAACCTGCGCGACCTGCTGCTCGCCGCGCCGGCCGGCACCCGCGCCACCATGGGCCTGGACCCGGGCTTCCGCACCGGGGTGAAGGTCGCCGTGGTGGACGCCACCGGCAAGGTGGTCGCGTACGAGACGATCTACCCGCACCAGCCCGCCAACAAGTGGGACGCGGCGCTGAACACCCTGGCCGCGCTGGCGAAGAAGCACGACGTCGACCTGGTGGCGATCGGCAACGGCACCGCCTCCCGGGAGACCGACAAGCTCGCCGAGGACCTGCTGGGGCGCCACCCCGAGCTGAAGCTCACCAAGGCGATGGTCAGCGAGGCGGGCGCCTCGGTCTACTCGGCCTCGGCGTTCGCCTCCCAGGAGCTGCCGGAGCTGGACGTGTCGATCCGCGGCGCGGTGTCGATCGCCCGCCGCCTCCAGGACCCGCTGGCCGAACTGGTCAAGATCGACCCCAAGTCGATCGGCGTCGGCCAGTACCAGCACGACCTGAGCGAGGTGAAGCTCTCCCGCTCGCTGGACGCCGTGGTCGAGGACTGCGTCAACGCCGTCGGCGTCGACGTCAACACCGCCTCGGCACCGCTGCTCACCCGGGTCTCCGGCATCACCGCCACGCTGGCCGACAACATCGTGGCCCACCGCGACGCCAATGGCCCGTTCCGCACCCGCCGGCAGCTCAAGGACGTCTCCCGGCTCGGCCCCAAGGCCTTCGAGCAGTGCGCGGGCTTCCTGCGCATCCCCGGCGGCGAGGACCCGCTGGACGCCTCCAGCGTGCACCCCGAGGCCTACCCGGTGGTGCGCCGGATCCTCGCCGCCACCGGCGGGGAGCTGCGCGAGCTGATCGGCAACGGCGAGCGGCTGCGGGCGCTGCGCCCGGCGGACTTCGCCGACGACACCTTCGGCGTCCCGACCGTCACCGACATCCTCGGCGAGCTGGACAAGCCGGGCCGCGACCCGCGCCCGGCCTTCCGCACCGCGACCTTCAAGGAGGGCGTCGACAAGATCGGCGACCTGGAGGTCGGCATGGTGCTGGAGGGCGTGGTCACCAATGTGGCCGCCTTCGGCGCCTTCGTCGACGTGGGCGTCCACCAGGACGGCCTGGTGCACGTCTCGGCGCTGTCCCGGAACTTCGTCAAGGACCCGCGCGAGGTGGTCAAGCCGGGCGACATCGTCAAGGTCCGGGTGCTCACGGTGGACGTGCCGCGCAAGCGGATCGGGCTGACCCTGCGGCTGGACGACGAGGTCGGCGGGGGCCGGGAGCGGGGCGGCGACCGCGGTGACCGGGGTGAGCGGCAGGCCCGCCCGCCGCGCCAGGAGCGGCGCGGCGGCGACCGGGGCGCTCAGGGCGGCCAGGGCGGCGCTCAGGGCGGCCGTGGCGGCCAGGGTGCTCAGGGTGCTCAGGGCGGCCGTGGTGGCCAGGAGCGGCGCGGCGGCGGCTCCGGCGGCAACGCCCCGCTGGCGAACAGCGCCATGGCGGACGCGCTGCGCCGGGCCGGCCTGACCGGCGGCGGCGACGGCGGCTCCAAGGACCGGCGCTCCGGACGGCGCTGAGCGGTCTCCGGGAACGGCCGTGGTGCTGCTCGGACGGTCAGACCAGGAGCCTGTCCTTGGCCTTCTGGTACTCCTCCTCGGAGATGGCGCCGCGGTCCTTCAGGTCGGCCAGTCTCGCCAGGTCCTCGACGTGGCTGCGGCCGGCGCCCGCGTCGCCCCCGCCGCCCCCCGAGGGCGTCCCGGCGGCGTCCCGGATGTACGCCCGGAAGGCCGCGTCGGCCTGTTGGGCCTGTTCGATGTCCCGCTTCCCCATGCCCTGGCCGCGGGCGATCAGGTACGCGAGGATGCCGATCAGCGGCAGGATGATCACCAGGACCAGCCAGCCGGCCTTGCCCCAGCCGCTCAGGTCATGGCTGCGGAAGATGTCCGAGATGATCTTGAACAGCAGGAAGAACCAGAGGATCCACAGGAACAGCTCCAACATCGTCCAGAAGATGTTGAGCACCGGATAATCCACTGCCAGCGAAGCAGCCAAGGCGTTGGTGTCCATGAAATGAGTCATATCACCGCAAAACGGACGTAGCTCTCCGCTGTTCGGCCATTCCAGTGATCTTCCGCCCCGGCGGGAATGCTCAGCCCTGCTGGGCCCGGCGCCGCAGCTCCACGGCCAGCCCGATCAGCTCGCCCCACCAGGCCTCGTGCCCGGTGAGCAGCAGCCGCTGCGCCTCGGCGACCGGGACGGCCCGGACCTCCACCACCTGCTCGCCGTCCGCCGGGTTGGTCGGCGTCGAGTCCAGCTCGACCTCGCCCCAGCCCCACAGCCAGGCCTTGTCCGGGTGCGGCTGCCACGGCCGGTACGGCACCGGGTCCTCGGTGTGGCAGCGGTGCGCGCCGAGCCAGCCCGGTTCGCCGAGCAGCCGGGCTCCGGCCTCCTCGCGCAGCTCGCGGGCCAGGCAGTCGGTGACCGACTCGTCCCGCTCCCGGGTGCCGCCGGGCAGGAACCAGTGGTTCCGGTCGTCCCGGCAGAGCACCACGCCGCCGCCCGCGAACCCGACCAGGTGGATGTTGGTGACCAGCTCGTCCGGCGGCGGCTCGGTGGAGAACTGCGCGTCGTAGCGGCCCCAGGTCCAGTACTGCGGCGCGTGCAACGCCGGGAACAGGGCGGAGAGTTCGGCGGCTCTGGCGGAGGCGTCCGCGGTGTCGGCGCGGTCCGTGGTGTCGGTCATCTGAATATCTCCGAGGAGGTGAAGGCCTTGGAAGTCGGGAAGGAATGAGACATCTCGTGGATCCTCGGTCGAGACTGGGGAAGTGGCGAGGTCGGCCGTTTTGAAGCCGGACGAGTCGGTATCGAGAACGCGAGAGCCCGAATGGTACAAACTGACGGCCTATCATGTAACCCGTGGCCACTCGCGTGAAGCGGGCCCTCGAGTACCGCTTCTGTCCGACCGATGGGCAGGCGGCCGAGCTGTCCCTTGCGTTCGGGTGCGTGCGGAAGGTCTACGACATGGCGTTGGAGGCCCGGATCGCCGCGTGGCAGCGGGGCGAGCGGATCAACTGCAACGCCACCTGCAAGGAGCGTTCACCAACGTCTTCGGGAAGCGGTCGAGGTATCCCCGGTTCAAGGCGAAGAAGAAGTCCCGCGACAGTGCGGAGTACACCACCAGCGCGTTCCGCTTCCGAGACGGCCGGCTCACACTGGCGAAGACGGGGGACCGGTGGTTGCCCACCTCGAAGCTCTGCTCGGGCTGCGGCGTCCTGCGCGACAGGATGCCGCTCGACGTCCGGGCATGGACGTGCGGTTGCGGCACCACCCATGACCGGGACGTGAACGCGGCGAAGAACATCCTGGCCGCCGGGCTGGCGGTTGCAGCCTGTGGAGACGGTGTAAGACCTCAACGGAGAACTCCGGGCGGGCAGTCGTCGGTGAAGCAGGAAGTCGTCCCACCGCGGCGCACGCGCGCAGCGGCTCGGCCGCGAGGCTGAGGGGAACCCCTCGCCCTCGGGCGGGAGGGGAAGTCAATCGGAGATCGTAGTGCCGGCGGGGAAACGGCGGGGGGCGCCCTGATGGACGAGGGCGATGTCGGAGGTGGAGATGGCGCGCGGCCGCCGGCGGACCGGCTCGACGGGGGAGTCCACCCAACTGCCCAGCGAGATCTCGGCAGTGATGCCCGGTCCGAAGCCGGCGATCAGCCCGGTGGTGCCCTCGCCCACCCCGCCGTCGGCGAACAGTCGGGCCAGGGCGTCGAAGACGACGGCGCTGGCGATGTTGCCGCGTTCGGTCAGGGTGGCCCGGCTGTAGCGGAACGTCGAGGGCTCCAGGTTGAGGAAGTGGCAGAGGTCGTCCAGGATGCGCGGGCCGCCGGCGTGCACGATGTAGAAGCCGAGCCCGGAGACGTCCCAGCCGTGCTGCCCGGCCAGGGTGCGCAGCGCGGGGGCGAGCATCTCCATGGTGCCGGGCACCCGCTTGTCCAGCTGGAAGTGGAAGCCGGTCTCCTTGACCCCGTACGAGATCCAGCCCTCGGTGTCCGGGACGAGGTGCGAGCCGTTGCGTTCGACGTGCACCCCGCGGCCGCCGTGGCCGCGCATCACCACGGCGGCGATCGCGTCCCCGAACAGGCCGTTGGAGAGCAGCGAGCCGACGCCGAGGTCGCTCGGCTGGTAGCAGAGCGAGCAGAACTCGCAGGCGACGATGAGCACGTTGGCGCCCGGGTAGGCGCGGCAGAAGTCGTGGGCGCGGTTGACGGCCGCGCCGCCGGCGGCGCAGCCGAGTTGGGCGATCGGCACCTGGCGGGTGTCGGAGCGGAAGCCCATGGTGTTGATCAGCCAGGCCGTCATGGAGGGCATCATGAAGCCGGTACAGGACACGTAGATGATCAGGTCGATGTCCTGGGCGCCCAACTCGGCGTGGCCGAGCGCGCGTTCGACCACCTCCGGGACGCGGAGCTTGGCCTCCCGCTCGTACACCTGGTTGCGGTGGGTGAAGCCGGGGTGGGTGAGGGTCTGCTCGATCGGCTGGACCAGGTGCCGGGTGCGCACCCCGGTGTTCTCGATCAGCCTTAGGGCCAGGCCGAGTTGGGGGTGGCCGGCGTGCAGGGTGCGGGCCAGGTCGAGGGTCTCGTCGAGGGTGATGACGTGTTCGGGTACGGCGATGGCGGGGCGGCAGAGGGTGGCCATGAGGGGGGTCTCCTGGGTCTCCTGGGGGACGGGGGGCTACCAGGCGACCGGCAGGGTGCGCGGGAAGCGCCAGATCGAGCCGGAGTTCCAGTCGAGTTCGGCCGGGTCGACGGCCAGCCGCAGCCCGGGGAAGCGCCGCAGCAGGGTGCCGATGGCGACCTGCAGCTCCATCAGGGCGAGGTGCGAGCCGAGGCAGCGGTGCTGGCCGTGGCCGAAGGCCATGTTGACCGGTCCGTCGGTGCGGTCGAGGTCCAGCTCGTCGGGGCGTTCGTACACCGAGGCGTCCCGGTTGGCGGTCAGGTAGGAGACGTGCACGGCCTCGCCGGACCGGATCAGCACCCCGCCGAGCTCGACGTCCTCGGTGGCGACCCGGGCGATGCCGGGGCCCTGGCGGAACGGGATGAAGCGCAGCAGCTCCTCCAGGGCGCGCGGCAGGGTGTCCGGCCGGGTGCGCAGCTCGGCGAGCTGCTCGGGGTGGGTGAGCAGGGTGTACGTGATGTTGCTGAGCTGGTAGGTGCTGGTGTCGTGGCCGGTGACCAGCAGGACCATCGCCATGACGGTGAGCTCGTCGGCGTCCAGCAGGTCCTCGCCGTCCCGGGCGGTGGCCAGCGCGCTGATCAGGTCCTCGCCGGGGGCGGCGCGGCGTTCGGCGGTGAGCGCGGCGAAGTAGGCCCGCAGGCCGGCCTTGGCGGCCTCCTGGCCCTCGCGGCTGTCCGGGCCCATCCGCATCATCGCGACGGCCCAACCGCGCAGCCGGTCGCGGTCCTGCTCGGGGATCCCCAACAGCTCGCAGATGGTGGTGAGCGGCAGCCGGGCGGAGAGGAAGTGCGCGAGGTCGGCGGGGGCACCGTGCTCCGCCATCTCGTCGAGGTAGCCGTCGACGATCCGCTGGGTGGCCGGGCGCAGCCGTTCGACCTGGCGGTTGGTGAAGCCCTGGGCGACCAGCCGGCGCAGCCGGTTGTGCTCGGGCGGGTCCATCAGGTTGATCGACTCGGCCTGGGCGATGGTGGCGGGCGTCATCCGGGGCAGGTCGCGCCCGATGCCGGCGGCGCGGCTGAAGCGGCGGTCGGTGGTGACCACCTTGACGTCCTCGTAGCGGGTGGCCAGCCAGGCCTCGCCCTCGCCGTGCGGCAGTCGGATCCTGGCGATCGGGGCCTCGGTGAGCAGTCGCTTGAGGAGGGGGTCGAACTCCAGGCCGTCGGTGTGGTGGAAGGGGCAGTCCCACACGGGAGTGCTGGTGGTCACGGGCCTGTCCAATGGTGTTCGTCGTGCGGGTGATGCCGCGGGTGATGCCGCCCGGACCGGCTGTCGGCGGTCGGGGCGCGGTCACGCAGATGTTCCCCCATGGACTGGCAAAGATGTGAATTCCCGGAGCCGTTCCCCCTATTGAGTGAGATGGCTGATTGTCGTGCGAATCATCTTCTCCGGTAACGAAGTTGACGATCAGTCGTTCGTGCCCGGTGCGACCAGTCCGGTCTCGTAGGCGAGCACCACGGCCTGGGCCCGGTCGCGCAGGTTCAACTTGGAGAAGATCCGGGCCACATGGGTCTTCACGGTCGACTCGCTGAGGGTCAGCTCGACCGCCAACTCGGTGTTGGACAGCCCGCGTCCGAGCAGTCCGAGCACCTCCACCTCGCGCGGGGTGAGCGGGGCGAGGTCGCGGTGCAGCCGCGGGGCGGCGGTGCCGCGTGCGGCGGGGTGCGGGGCGCCGGCCGCGAAGCGCTCGACCAGCCGGCGGGTGATCGACGGGGCGAGCAGGGCGTCGCCGGTGTCCACCAGCCGTACCGCGGCGGCGAGATGGGCCGAGGTGACGTCCTTGAGCAGGAAGCCGCTGGCGCCGGCGGACAGCGCCGAGTAGACGTAGTGGTCCAGGTCGAAGGTGGTCAGCATGATCACCCGGCAGCCGGGCACCGTGGCCAGGATCCGGCGGGCGGCCTCCAGGCCGTCCATGGTGGGCATCCGGATGTCCAGCAGGGCCACGTCGGGCCGGTGCAGGGTGGCGGCGGCCACCGCCTCGGCGCCGTCGGCGGCCTCGGCGACCACGTCGATGCCGCGCGCGGTGAGGATCATCCGGAAGCCGGTGCGGACCAGCTCCTGGTCGTCGGCGATCACCACCCGGGGGCGGCGCTGCTCGTCCTGTTCCACGGTCCCCTCCGCCACGGCTTCCACGGTCCTCCCGGTCACGGCTTCCACGGTCCCCTCCGCGACGGCCTCCACGGCCCCCCGGTCACGGCCGTCACGGTCCTCTTCGTCACGGCCGGTCCAGCGGGATGCGGGCTCGCACCCGGTAGCCCCCGCCGATCCGGCGCCGGGCGTCGAGGTCCCCGCCGTAGACCGCGACCCGCTCGCGCAGGCCGATCAGCCCGCGTCCGGCGCCGTCCGCCTGCCGGGGCGCGGGGGCGGGCGCCCCGGAGAGCACGCTCTGGCCGCTGTTCAGCACCTCCACCCGCAGGTAGTGGTCCGCGTAGCGCACCGTCACCTGGGCCGTCCCCCCGTCCCCGTGCTTGAGCGCGTTGGTCAGCGCCTCCTGGACGATCCGGTAGGCCGTCACGTCGATGCCGCCGGGCAGCGGCCGCGGTTCGCCGGATATCCGCACCTCCACCGGCAGCCCGGCGAAGGCGAACCGGTCGATCAGCGGGCTCATTCGGGTCAGGCTGGGCTGCGGCGTGAAGTCGTTCCGCTCCGGCTCCTCACTGCCGTCCGCGGCCGGGGCGAGCAGGCCCAGCAGGTGCCGCAGTTCGGTCATGGTGTCCCGTCCGGCCGCCTCGACCGCGCCCATCGCGGCCGCCGCCTCCTCCGGCATGGTGGCCAGCACCTCGCGGGCGGCCCCGGCCTGCACCACCATCAGGCTCACGTTGTGGCTCACGATGTCGTGCAACTCGGCGGCGATCCGCGCTCGTTCGGCGTCCACGGCGGCGCTCGCGGCGCTCTCCCGCTCCCGTTCCAGCAGCCAGCCGCGCTCGCCGATGGCGGCCCGGTACAGCCGGCGTGCCCGTACCAGCGCGACGCCCAGCCAGCCGGCGGCCGCACAGGCGGCGCCCGCCACCGTGAGCGCGATCCAGTCAGTCCCAGTTCCCCACACGACGCCCAGCCTCCCAGGTCGGCCCTTGATCCACATCATCCGGGGGTGCCGCCGCCGTACATCCCCGGTACTACGGCCACCTGCGGTTACACCCGGGGTGGGACGTCCGGCCCGGGCCGCCGCGCCTACCTTCGTCGGCATGAGCAACGACCACGACGGGACCACCACCCGCTCCGACGACGCGCCGTTCGTCGTCGAGCTGTCCGGGGTGCACAAGGAGTTCGGCGACGCCAGGGCGCTCGACGGTGTCGACCTGCGGATCCGCGCGGGTGAGGCGGTGGCCGTGATGGGCCCCTCGGGGTGCGGCAAGTCCACCCTGCTGAACATGGTGGCCGGACTGGACCGGCCCACCTCCGGCACCGTACGGGTGCAGGGGCAGGACCTCGGCGGGCTGAACGAGAACGGCCTGGCCCTGTTCCGCCGCCGCCACATCGGCATGATCTTCCAGTTCTTCAACCTGATCGACGACCTCCCGGCCCTGGACAACGTCGCCCTGGCCGCCCAGCTGACCGGGACCAGCGCCCGGCAGGCCCGCCGCCGGGCACTGGAACTGCTGGACGAACTCGGCGTCGCACACCGCAAGGACGTCTACCCGGCCACCCTCAGCGGCGGTGAGCGCCAGCGGGTCGCGGTGGCCCGCGCCCTGATGAACCGCCCGGCGCTGCTGCTCGCCGACGAGCCGACCGGCGCCCTGGACAGCCGCTCGGGCGAGCAGGTGATGGACCTGCTGATCGACCTCAACCAGATCGGGCAGACCCTGATGATCGTCACCCACGACCCCAACCTGGCCACCCGCTGCGCCAGTCGGCTGGTCGAGGTCGCGGACGGCAAGGTGGCGCGCGAGCGGATGCTCGAGGCGTCGTCGTGAGCGAGCGAAGCGAGCGAACCATCGAGAGGTGCGGGTTCCGCGAAGCGGCCGCCGAGCGCAGCGAGGTGGGCGCATGAGCGAGCGAACCATCAGGGGGAGCGGCGCCGTGTGGCGTGCCTCCCGGGCGGCGGTGAAGCGCCGCCGGGTGCAGACCGTCGTGATCGGGCTGGTCGTCTTCTGCTCCACCGCGACCGTGCTGCTCGCCCTCGCGGTGATCAGTGCCGCCCGGGCCCCCTTCGACACCGCCTTCGAGGCCGAGCGCGGCGCGCACGTCAACGCCGTCTTCGACCCGGCCGAGGCCTCGGCGGAGCAACTGGCCGCCACCGCCCACCGGCCGGGCGTCGAGGCCGCCGCCGGGCCCTTCGACCAGGCCGTGGTGACCATCCCCACGGACTGGGTCGGCCGCCCGCCGGGCCCGCTGACCCTGGTCGGCCGGCCCGATCCGGCGGCCGCGCCGGTGGACCGGGTGGAGCTGCTGTCCGGCCGCTGGGCCACCGCCCCCGGCGAACTGGTGATGGCCACGGCCGGGGGCTCCGGGGAAGGAAACCTCGGCAAGTCGGTCACCACCAACACCGGGCTGAAGCTCACCATCGTCGGCTCCGCCGCCGACATGAGCCAGTCCGCCGGCGGCTGGGTCACCCCCGAGCAGGCGGCCGCCCTGCACCCCGTCGGCCGGCAGATGCTCTACCGCTTCGCCGACGCGGACACCGAGCAGCAGCTGACCGCCTCGCTCGACAAGGCCACCGAGGGCCTGCCGAAGGACGCGGTCGCCAACGGGCAGTCCTACCTGGTGCTCAAGCAGGCCTTCTCGGCCGGCGCCGACGCCTACCTGCCGCTGATGACGGTCTTCGGGGTGCTCGGCCTGATCGTCGCCACGCTGATCGTCGGCAACGTGGTGAGCGGCGCGGTGGTCTCCGGCTACCGGCACATCGGGGTGCTGAAGTCGATCGGTTTCACCCCGCGCCAGGTGGTCACGGTCTACCTGACCATGGTCTCGGTGCCCGCCGCCGTCGGCACCGTCCTCGGGACGGCGGCCGGCTGGGCGGCCGCGTACCCGATCCTCCAGACCGCCTTCTCCGGGATCGCGACCGGCACCGCCGTCATCGCGCCGGCCGGCTGGCTGCCGGTCGCCACCCTGCTCGGCGTCCCGCTGCTGGTCGCCCTCGCCGCACTGCTGCCCGCCTCGCGGGCCCGCCGGCTCTCCGCCGCCCAGGCCATCTCGGCCGGCAGCGCCCCGCGCACCGGGCGCGGGCTGAAGGTCCAGCGTTGGCTGAGCGGCACCCGGCTGCCCCGGGCCGTCAGCCTCGGCCTGGGCCAGCCCTTCGCCCGCCCGGCCCGCACCGCGCTGACCATGGCGGCGATCGCGCTCGGGGTGGTCACCGTGACGGTGACCACCGGGGTGACCGGCACCCTGGCCAAGGCCATGTCCGCACCTGACGAGTACACCCACATCGACGTACTGACCGGTGGCTTCACCGTGGACAAGGGCGCCCCCCGGCTGACCCAGGAGCAGACCGAGGCGATGCTGCACGCCGCCCCCGGGGCCGACCGGGTCTCCGTCCGCGGCCTGGTCCGGGTCGCCGTCGTGGGCCAGCCCCAGGTGGTCTTCGCCAACTTCTACGGCGGCGACGCCATGGTCGACCACAGCCGGTTGAACGTGGTCGAGGGCCGCCCGGCGACCGGGCTGGGCGAGGCCGAGGCCGGACCGGCCTTCCTGGACCAGCGCGGGCTCAAGCTCGGCGACAAGGTCACCCTGGTGCTGGACGACCGGCAGACCACCGTCACCCTGGTCGGCCTGGAGTCCCAGGGCAACGCCAACGCGCTCACCTCCAACGACGCCACCCGGGCCCTGCTCACCCCGGACCGGCACGTGGTCGAGTACGACGTACGGCTCGCCGCCGGCGCCGACGCCAAGGCCTACCAGGACGCGGTCTCCGCAGCCGACCCGACCCTGTCGACCTCGGTGGTCACGGCGGGCACCGCGGGGCCGGTCGTCGCGATCAGGACCTTCAGCACGACCTTCTCCGTCCTGCTGTCGGTGGTCGCCGCGCTCGGCGTCTTCAACACCCTGCTGCTCACCATCCGGGAGCGCCGCCGCGACCTCGGGATGCTGAAGGCGATCGGGATGACGCCCCGGCAGGTCGTCGGGATGACGGTCACCTCGGTGGCCTGGCAGGGCGTGGTCAGCGGGATCGTCGGGATCCCGGTCGGGATCCTGGTGCACCGGCTGATCGTCGAGAACGTCCGGATCATCCACTTCACGGACGGCATGATCGACGTCTGGGGTGCCCCGCTGCTGGCCGTCCTCGCCCTCGCGGGCATCGCGATCGCCGTCCTCGGCGCGCTCGTCCCGGCCCGCTCGGCGGCCCGGCTGCCGATCGCCGAGGTACTGCACAACGAGTGAGCCCACGGGGCACGCGGACGGCCGGGCGGGGAACCGCCCGGCCGTCCGTCGCGTCCCAACTCCCGTCGACATCGGGGGAGCTGAGGCGAGTGTCCGTCCACCGTTCCGGACTGGTCCTGCGAGCGGCCGTCACGCTCGGCGGGGTGGTGCTGTTCCGGCTCGGGCAGAGCATGCCGCTGCCCGGCGTCGATCCGGCCGTGCTGCGGCGGGTCGCCGACCGCACCCTGCCGGGCGACCAACTGCGCGGCCTGGCCGACCTGGTGACCGGCGGCGGAGTGTACCGGCTGGCGCTGCTCCCGTTCGGCGTCCTGGTGGTCTTCCTGGCCCGCCCGCTCGTCCTGGCCCTCACCCGGCTGCACCCCCGGCTCGCCGCGCTGCGCCCCGAGCGGGCGGCCGGCAGCCGCGCCGGGATGCGGCGGGCTGAGGCCTGGACCACCCTGGCCCTCGGCCTGCTCGGCGGGCTGGCGCTCGCTCTGGCCGCCGACACCGGTCGACTGCTGCCCGGCCCGGCCGCCGGGGACGGCGTACTGCGGTGGCACGGCGCGCCCGCCGTCGCCGTGCTCACCGGCTGCACCGCGGCCGGCGCGCTGGCGGTGCTGTGGCTGGCCCGCTGGATCAGCCGGCACGGGCTCGGCGACGGGGTGTCGGTGCTGCTGCTCGCCCAGGTCCTCGCCGTGCTGCCGGGCCAACTGTGGGCGGTGGAGGGGGAGTCCGGCCCCGGCGGCTACGCGCTGGTGCTGGCGGCGGTGCTGTTCTCCCTGGTGGCGACCACCGCGCTGGTGATCGCCGGGCGCCGGGGCGAGCGGCGCGTGCCGGTGCAGTACGCCCGGCGGATGATCGGGGTGCGGTCCGGCGGCGGCGAGCCCCGCTACCTGCCGCTGGTGCTCAGCCACCGGGGGTTCGTCCCGGCGGTGGCGGCGGCCCTGCTGCTCGCCCCGTTCCCGCTGCCCCGGCTGCCGTACCTGGCGCTGCTGTTCGGGCTGGCCGCCGCCGGCGCGTGGCTGGCCGTACTGGCCGGGCGGTCGGTGCTCGGGAGCGCGGACGTGATGATGCGCGAGGGGGCGTTCGTCCCCGGGATCCGGCCCGGCCGGCCCACCGTCGAGTTCCTGGCCTACCTGCGCGGACGGCTCGCCGTCGCGGAGGTGCTCGGCACCGGTCTGGTCGCCGTGCTGCCGGTGCTGGCGCTGGGGGCCGTCGGCGCGGCGGACGGCCACGGCTTCAGCGGCGCGAGCCTGCTGGTGGCCGCCGGTACGGCGCTGGGCGCGGTCGGTCCGCTGCTGCGGGACGTCCGGCGGGTCACCGTGCCACGCCGTTACGCCGAGTACGTGACGCGCCCCCGGCCGTGACCGTAGGAGCGCCTATCATCGCGCCATGGCCACCGCTGAGCTGATCCGCATCGTGTCCCGCTCCTCTCCCATGGCGCTCGCCCAGGTCGACCGGGTCCGCGCCGAACTCGCCGCGCTGCACCCGGGACTGCGCACCGAGGTGGTGCCGGTCACCACCTCGGGCGACCGCTGGACCGGGGACCTCGCCGCCCTGGGCGGCAAGGGCGCGTTCACCAAGGAGGTGGACGCCGCGCTGCTCGCCGGGGAGGCCGACGTCGCCGTGCACTGCCTCAAGGACGTGCCCGCCGACCGCCCGCTGCCCGCCGGTACCGTCTTCGCCGCCTACCTGCGCCGCGACGACATCCGCGACGCACTCGTCCACCCCGGCGGCCTGACCCTGGCCCAACTCCCGCCCGGCACCCGGATCGGCACCTCCTCCGTCCGCCGCACCGCCCAACTCGCCGCCTCCCACCCGCAGCTGGAGTGCGTCCCGATCCGCGGCAACGCCAACAGCCGGCTCGCCAAGCTGGCGGCGGGGCACGTCGACGCGCTGCTGCTCGCCGTCTCCGGCCTGGAGCGGATCGGCGAGCGGGCCCGGATCACCGAGGTCCTCGGCGTCGAGGAGATGTGCCCGCCGATCGGCGCCGGGATCCTGGTGCTGCAGTGCCGGGAGGACGACGCCGCGACCATCGAGGCCGTGGCCGGCCTCGGCCACCACGACACCTGGCGGGAGGCGGCCGCCGAGCGGATGTTCCTGCACGTGCTGCAGGGCCACTGCAACAGCCCGATCTCCGGCTTCGCCCGGGCCGAGGGGGACGGCCGGCTCTCGCTGCGCGGCCGGGTCTTCACCCCGGACGGCAAGCGGGTGCTGGACGCCCATGAGTGGGCGGGCGTGCTCAGCCCGGAGGACCTCGGCACCTCGGTCGCGCTGGCGCTCAAGCGGCAGGGGGCGCAGGAGCTGATCTCCTCGATCCCGCACTGAGGCCGGGTCCGGTGATCCTCCTGCCTCCGTGAACTGTTCCGCCGCGCCCACGGCTGAGCCGATTCCGGCTGCGTGACGGTGGTGCTCAGGAACGCCGGAGGAACCTGGCGTAGCAGGCCGCGAACACCAGGACGATCCCGACGTTCACCGCCAGCCGCCCCCAGAAGTGGTGCCGGAAGAAGAGGACGTCCACGCCGACCACGACGGCCACCATCGCGAGCACGTAGACCACGGCGATCGTCCTGCTTGCCATGCTTCCTTTGTACCGCGCGCGGGCGGTACCGGAACCCGCGTGCGAGGGAGAACCGAGCGGCTGTTCGGGGCGTCCGTTGAGGCGTGATCAGTGCGGTGCTCGGCGGGATGCCGAACTTCTGGCCCGGGCTGCTGCTCTCGCTGGTGCCGGCCGCCCTGCTGAACCGGCCGGTGGGGCGGCTGCTGCGGGCCCACTGGGCGGTGGGCTTCCTGCTGCTGCTCGGGCTCGGCGGGGTGGTGGTGGCGACGCTGCTGCCGGAGGCGTTCCAGCTCTCCCGGGACGCCGTGCGGCACTGCGCGGTGGCCGGAGCCCGACCGCGCTCGCCGTACGAGCTGCTGCACGTACGGCACATCGAGCTCAAGCTGGCCACCTACGCCCCGGTGGGGTTCGCGGCCGCCCTGGCCGGGACCGGGCGGCGGGCGGCGGTGGCGCTGGCGGGCACGGCCGTGCTGCCGTTCGCGGTGTCGGCGCTGCAGTACGCGGTGCCCGCGATCGGGCGGGCCTGCGACGCGCAGGACGTCTGGGACGGTGTGCAGGGGGTCGTGCTGGGGGCGGTGGTGGGTCTGGTGGTCGGGCCGGTGGTGCGGGCTCTCCGCGCTCGCGCCGCCGCCTGAGCTACCGGTCGAGCTGCTGGTCGAGCTGGTCGAGCAGCGGGAACAGCCGGGCCACGGCTGCGACCGGACGGGCCCCGACGGGGCGGGCGGCCGGGTCGGTGTCCCGGTCGCGGTAGTGGGCGAGTAGCCGGCGCACCTCGGCGCCGACGGCGGTCAGCTCCTCGGGGGTGAGATGGACGACGGCGCTGAACGCCTCGTCCTGCTGCCACTGGGCCGGGGCCCCGGCGCGCCCGGCGAGCCAGCGCCGGTAGCTCTCGTCCTCCAAACCTCTGGCCAGCTCGCTGAACTCGTCCTGCGGGACGGGTGGTCCGGGCGGTCCGGGAAGTGCGGGCGGTTCGCTGTCGGGGAGCCGCCACGGCCGGGCCCGCCCGTCGGTGGCCGGGGCCTCCTCGATCAGGCCGTACCGGGCCAGCTGCCGCAGGTGGAACGAGCACAGCCCGGAGCTGAGGCCGAGTCGGGCGGCGGCCTCGGTGGAGGTGAGGGTGCCGCGTTCGGCGAGCAGCTCCAGCAGCGCTGTGCGGACGGCGTGTTCGGGGAGGGCACCGGATCTGACGAGGTCTTCGGTCACTTTGCAAAGCATGCTACTTTGCAAAGTCGACAGCAAGTCCACCGAAGGGGGAGCATCCGTGTCCGAGCCGCGCGACCGTCCGACCGTCCTGAGGATCACCGAGGTGGGGGAGGAGATCCTCCGCCGCACCTGCCGCCCGGCGACCGAGGAGGACTTCGGCAGCGAGCGGCTGGCCCGGCTGATCGACGACATGTTCGCCACCATGTACGTCGCCGACGGCTGCGGCCTCGCCGCCAACCAGGTCGACGTGGACCTGCGGCTGTTCGTCTACGACTGCACCGACGAGGACGGCGTCCGGCACGTCGGACACGTGCTCAACCCGGTGGTCGAGGAGCAGGAGCCCGGCCGCCGGCTGGCCGAGGACGTCGAGGGCTGCCTCTCCGTTCCCGGCGCCAACACCCAACTCGCCCGCCCCGCCCACGCGGTGGTGCACGGCGTCGACCAGCACGGCGCCCCCGTGACGATCGAGGGCGTCGGCTACTTCGCCCGCTGCCTCCAGCACGAGACCGACCACCTCAACGGTGGCCTCTACCTCGACCGGCTCTCCGCCCGCGACCGCAAGCGGATGATGAAGCAGACCGCCGACCGCAGGGAGAAGGTCTTCGCCGAGCGCGCCGCCAGGACCGCGAAGGCCGGTTAGGGTGGCGCGGTGACCGAGCCCGTCCACCTCGCCGCCGTCCGCGCGTCGTACGACACCGTCGCCGCCGACTACCTCCGCCTGGTGGTCCCGCCCGAGGGCATGGACCCGGTCTCCCGCGCGATGCTCGCCGCCTTCGCGGAGCTGGTCCGGGAGTCGGGCGGCGGCGAGGTCGCGGACCTCGGCTGCGGGCCGGGCCGGGTGACGGCGTACCTGGCCGGGCTGGGGCTGTCGGCCCACGGCGTCGACGTCTCGGGCGGGATGATCGCCCTCGCCCGCCGGGCGTACCCCCGACTGCGGTTCACCGTCGGCTCGATGGCCGCCCTGGACGCCGCCGACGGCAGCCTCGGCGGCATCCTCGCCTGGTACTCCGTCCACCACACCCCGCCGGCGCAACTGCCGGGACTCTTCGCAGAGTTCGCCCGTGTGCTGGCCCCCGGCGGCCACCTGCTGCTGGGCGGCCACGTCGGCGACGGCGAGCGGCGTCCGACCACGGCCTACGGCCATCCGGTGTCGTACGCCTCGCACCTCGTCCCGGCGGGGCGGCTGGCCGAGCTGCTGGAGCGGGCGGGCTTCACCGTCACCACCCGGCTGGAACAGCCGCACCCGCAGCGAACGGACCGCTCGTACGTCTGCCTGCTGGGGCACGTCTGATCCGGGGGCGCTCGTGGACAGGGGCTTTCCGGGGTGGGGTTCTCCGGGGTGGGGTTCTCCGGGTCGAACCCTGACGGAAGACCAGGGATCACCGGGGCCCCGACCCTGATGCTCGGGGCGCGGCGGGTCGGCAGACTCGTCGACGGGCCGGACTCCTCCGGCCCGATGACGACCAGCCTGGAGCCGAAACACCGTGAACGCCGCTACCCACCGCAGCCGTTGGGCCCTCGTCGCCGCCGCCGGAGCCCTGGCGGCCGCGCTGACGGTCGGCGCCGGCACCCCCGCCCTCGCCGCCGCTCCCGCCGCTCCCGCCGGTGCGGCAGGCGCGTCCGCGCCGGCGCCGCTGGACCGGGCGGCCGTCCGGGCGGCGCTGGCCAAGCGGCCCGCTGCCGACGTCTCCGCCGCCTTCGTCCGCATCACCGGCACCACCGGGCGGTTCGAGGGCAGTTCGGCGGAGGACGGCATGGCGGTGGACCCGCACGGCCGGTTCCGGATCGGGTCGGTCTCGAAGGTCTTCACCACCACCGTCGTCCTCCAGCTCGCCGCCGAGGGCCGGATCGACCTGGACGCCACCGTGCGGCAGTACCTGCCGGACTTCCCCTACGAGGGGGTCACCGTCGGCCAGTTGCTCAACCACACCAGCGGACTGCCCAACGGCTCCAACGTGCCCTGGGGCGACGGCAGCACCACCTGGTTCGAGGCCCACCGGCTGGACTCCTTCACCCCCGAGCAGGTCATCGCCACCATGCACGGCTACCCGCTGGGCTTCCGGCCGGGCACCGAGCAGCAGTACAACGGCATGAACACCTTCGTGGCCGGGCTGGTCGTCGAGAAGGTCACCGGCCGAGGCTTCGCCGACGAGCTGCGCGACCGGATCATCCGGCCGCTCGGCCTGCACGACACCGCCCTCCCGGACGGCGACGACCCCGAGCTGCGGCACCCCGCCACCCATCCCTACCTGTCCGTCCCCGACACCGACGGCGGTACCCACCGGGCGGACGTGACCGAGCAGAGCCCCTGGCCCTGGGCGGAGGGCGGCATGATCTCCAGCGCCGCCGACCTGGACCGCTTCATGACCGCCCTGTTCCGCGGCCGGCTGCTCCCCGCGGCCCAGCAGGAGCAGCTGTTCACCGTGCCCGACGTGCCCGTCGCCGCCCACAGCGGCCACTGCCCGGACGGCAAGGCGTGCATGAGCATGGGCCTGGAGCGCCTGCAGTCCCACGGCATCACGGCCTGGGGCAAGACCGGCTCCCGCCCCGGCTCCACCAGTGGGGTCTTCGCCACCCGCGACCTCTCCCGCAAGGTCGTCTACTCGATGGACCCGACCACCCTGAACGGCGCCGAGACGCCGTACGTCCTCGGGCTGGTGGCGGCCTCCTTCGGGCTGAGCTCGGTGGTCTGACGCGGCGGGGCCGCCAAGCCGGACCACCCGCGTCACCACCAAGGAGCGGGATCGCGGGTGGGACCGGCGGTGTGCGGCGGCCGGGCGCCCACCGGTGCCGAAGGGCTGGCCCGTCTCAGGCGGGGAGCCGGTCCTCGGGGACGTGGAAACGGTCGCGGAATGCCTGGTGGCCGGGTTCTGTCAGTGCCAGAGCGCGGCCCGTGCCGATTCTGGTGACCCAGCCCGCGTCCAGGGCGTGGGAGCAGATCGCGGCTCCGACGGCACCGCCGAGGTGGGGGCGGCGCTCGGTCCAGTCCAGGCACGAGCGCACCGGTGGGCGCCGGGTGGCGGCGGGTAGTGCGACGCCGTGCTCGGCGAGGTGCGCCGCTCCTGTCGGGGTGAGGCGTGGTTCCGGTTCCCAGGTGATCAGGCCATCCGCGACCATGGCGTCCGTGACGGCCAGGCCGAGGGTGCCGGCGAGGTGGTCGTAGCAGAGTCTGGCGCGGGCCAGGGCGCGGGCCCGGCCGGTGGCTCCCAGTGACGTGGGGCGGGTGGGGCGGCGCGGGGCGAGTTCGGCCAGGCTCTCGATCAGTGCCGCCGCCTTGGGGCCCGCGAGCCGCAGATAGCGGTGGCGGCCGTGCCGTTCCTCGGTCAGGAGACCGCCACTCACCAGCAGGTTCAGGTGCTCGGTAGCCGTCGAGGGCGCCACCCCGGCGTGCCGGGCCAGCTCGCGCGCCGTCCAGGCACGGCCGTCCAGCAGGGCCAGGCAGATGTCGGCGCGGGTGTCCTCCGCGAGCAGCCGCGCCACCGCGGCGAGGTCGATGCCGACATCGTCGTGTGCCTTGTCCGACCTGCCCGCTCTGTGAGCCGCCATGCCGCAAGTATTCCGGAGCGTCGGTTCGGCCGGAACCGAACCGACGGCGTTCTACGCTCCCCGTCCCGTACCGCCCTCCGAAGGAGCACGAACACCCGATGGTGCGACTCATCAAGCAGTACCTGCGGCGCTGCACGGTGCCCGGTGCCCACGCCGCCAGTCCGCTGGCCCCGGTCGCGGATGCCGCTCTCGCCATGGCCCGCACGCCCTCGCACGCACCGGATCTGCCGAGCAAGCCCGCGCTGGAACTCGTCCTCACCGATGCGCCCCGCCCCGTTGACACGGAGGTGATCTCGAAAGCCCTGGACCGTTTCAACACCGACGTCTCCGGTATCGACGACCGTCGTCCCCTGGCCGTCCTGGTCCGCGCCCCGGGCACCCGCCGCGTCCTCGGCGGCCTGACCGGCCGGACCTCCCTGGGCCTGTTGTTCATCGACCTCTTCCACCTGCCGCCCGAGCTGCGTGGCTCGGGTCTGGGCAGCGAGATCCTGCGTCGGGCCGAGGAGGAGGGGCGGGCGCGAGGCTGCCGGGCTGCCGTCCTGTACACCATCAGCTTCCAGGCGCCCGAGTTCTATGAGCGCAACGGCTGGCGCCGCATGGGGGACGTTCCGTGCGTGCCGGCCGGCACCAGTCGCGTCTTCATGACCAAGGAGCTCTGAGTCCCTCATGCCGCTGGGGGCGCGGTGAGGTTGTTCGTCGGCGTGACCGACCCGAGCGACCCCCGGGTGGAGACCGCCGGGCAGGTGCGGGACCGCGTCCTCACCGCCGCCCGCCACCTGCCCGCCGACCGCCTGGGCACCTGCGACGACAGTGGCTTCGCCCCCTTCGCGGACGACCGGTCCACCTCCCGCGAGACGGCCTTCGCCGAGATCAGGGCCCGCCTGGAGGGTACGGCCCTGGCCGCCGAGCAGCTCGGCCTCTGACCTTCCCGCGCCGGAGGCCGCTCCCTCCTCCTCCCTTGTGGTGAGCCGCGGTTGGCCCTCCCGGGGGAGGAGGCCGGGCCGCGGGGCGGAGGTGGCGGACGGCTGGTGTCCGCGACGGTGGACCCATGCTGATGAACCTCCCGGTCGGTGACACCGAACGCCCCGTTCCCGCTTGGGCCCTGCGCCTCGCCAAGGCCCTGCCGCTGGTCCTCCTGCCGCACTGCCTGTGGCGGCTGCCGTTCGCCTTCGGCTTCGAGATGGGCACCGTCGACCCCGGCAGCCCGCCGCACACCTGGTGGGCCACCCCGTACGTCTTCGGTCTGAGCCTGGTCACCGAGGCGCTGGCGCTGCTCACCCTGGGGCTGGTCAGCGGCTGGGGCGAGGTGTTCCCCCGCTGGGTGCCGCTCCTGCGCGGCCGCCGGGTGCCGCCGCTCGGGCCGCTGCTCGCCACGCTGCTGGGTGGCCTGGTGCTGTTCGGCTTCTTCGGCCTCCAGCCGCTGGCCTGGTTCGGCCTGCTGGACGAGGTCGGCTTCGGCAACGGCTGGTGGGAGGCGCTGGCCCGGGTCTGCATCGGCCCGGCGATGCTCTGGGGGCCGATCACCATCGCCCTCGGCATCGCCTACTACCGCCGCCGCACGGCCTGAAGGATCC
>NZ_JBHXEG010000062.1:1668-57845 GCF_042724935.1 Kitasatospora sp. NPDC127060 | reverse complement strand
GGCCTCCGGAATCCCGGAGGCCCACCGTCGTTCGTCGTCGCCGTGGTTCAGACCGACCGGCACGTGGTGAACGGCGTCGCGACCACTCACCACGTGCCGGTCGGTCTCAGTGCCGGTCGGCCTCAGTGCTGGGCGGCCTCCGCGGCGGCCGGGGCCGGGGCGGCCGCCGGGGCGGTGGCGAAGCCCTTGCGGCCGAGCGCCAGGATGGTCAGGGTGACCAGGGCGCCCGCGGTGCCGCACAGCGCCGCCCAGTGCTCGTTGGTGTGCGCCAGCACGTTGCCGACGGCCGCCGAACCCAGCGAGGTGCCGGCCGCGAACAGCGTCACCAGCCAGGCGAAGGCCTCGGTGGTGGTGCCCGGCGGCGCCAACTCGCCGACCAGCACGAAGGTGACGGTCAGCATCGGGGCCAGGAACGCGCCGGTGAGCAGCATCAGCACCACCATGTAGCCCGGCGGCGGCACCAGCACCAGCAGCCCGTACCCGACCACCAGGCCGGCGGCGAACAGCACCCCGCGGTTGGCGAGCGTGCCCGGCCAGCGGCGCGAGCCGTAGACCAGCACACCGGCCAGCGAGCCGAAGGCGTTCAGGGCCAGCAGCGAGGGCGCGCCACCGGGCACGTCCCAGCGCTCCGCGTACGAGACCACCAGCACGTTCAGGGTGCCGATCGCGAAGCCCACCCCGGTCAGCGCGCTGAGCAGGGTGACCAGCCGGCCGCTGCGCAGCGGGCCGAGCCAGTCGGTCGAGCGCGCCTCGGCCCGCCACTCCCGGGACGGCCGGGCGCTGGCCACCACCGCGACCCCGAACAGCCCCAGCAGCGCCTGGACGTACAGCGCGGCCGTCGGCGACCAGATCGCGACGCTGCCGGTGACCACCAGGGGGCCCGCCACGAAGACGAGTTCCTGGGCGCTGGAGTCCAGCGCGTAGGCCGACTCCAGCTTCTCGGCGGGGGCGATCGCCGGCCAGAGCACCCGCAGGCAGGGCTCCAGCGGGGGCGTCATGGAGCCCGCGAGCACGGCGCCGACCAGCACGGCGGCGGGCTGGTGCGGCGCCAGCGCGATGGCGAGGAAGCCCGCCGCGGCGAGCAGCGCGGTCGGCACCAGGACGCGGGTCTGCCCCCAGCGGTCGACCAGCCGGCCCAGCAGCGGTGAGCCGACCGCCGCCGAGATGGCGTAGGAGCCGGCCGCGGCGCCGACGAAGCCGTACCCCGCCCCGGCCTCGCGCAGCGCCAGCGGGATGGTCAGCGCGGCCATCGCGGAGGGCAGCCTCCCCACCCAACTGCCCAGCAGCAGACGGGTGACGGAGGGGGACCGGAGTAAGACGAGGAAGCTCATGAGCACCACCTTAGGGGGATCTACGCGCGTGTACCCACCGATTCAGGGATTGGCCGGGACATGAAGACGGAGCACCGCCGGACGGTCCGTACGCACCCCCACCTCGATGTCCGTGACGGCGGTCGCGCGGTGGTGCGCCAGGCCCGGCGCGGCGGTGACCCAGGCGTGCCCGGTGGGGCGGTCCGCCCAGCACGCCACCCCGTCGCCGCGGGCCGTGCTGTGCCAGAAGTAGCGGTGCTGGTGTCCGGGCGGGAACAGGGCGAGGAGGGCGGGCGGGGCGTCGCGCAGGTCGACGCCGAGCAGCCGGTCGCGCTCGTCGAAGGTCAGCCAGACCTCGCCGCGGTAGCCGATCCGCACCAGCGGGCCGGTCGCCGGGGCGTCGAACACGGCCTGCAGGAAGCCCGACTTCGGGTCCCAGTCCACCCGGGGCACGGCCGCCGGGCCGGGGCCGGGCCCGCCCGCCGGGAGGCCCAGCCCGGCCTCCGTCCGGTAGTCGGCGGCCAGCCGGTGCACCAGGTCCATCCGGTCGGCGGCCAGTCGGCGGGCCGGCGCGGTCAGCAGCTCGCGCTCGGCCCGGAGCAGCGTCTCGTACAGCTCCGGCGGGGCCGGCCGGGGGCGGCCCGCGGCCGGGTCCGGGTCGTCCGGGTGCCAGGGCGGGCCCTCCCCGGTCAGCGCCCGCTGGAGCCCGGCGGCGCCCATCGCGTCGATCCGCTCGGCGTCCAGCACGGCCGCGCCGTACGGGCTTTCGGCGGGCCGGGCGCCCGGCCCGACCACCGTGAGCAGCTCCGGGTGCAGCTTTCCGGGCACCCCCGAGCGGGTCAGGAAGTCCAGGGCGGTGTCCCGGGCGCCGCCCGGGGCGTCCCGCGCGCCGGGCAGCCGGAAGCGGTGGTACAGGTAGGCGGCGCAGTGGGCGGTGCCCGCGGCGAGCCCCGACTCCTCGGCGATCCGGCCCGCCAGCACGGCGGTCCGGGAGAGGTGGCCGGTGTCGTAGGGCGCGTCGAGCGCGCCCAGGTCGGCGAGGGTGTGGTCGTGCAGGCGCTCGAATATCGACGTCACGGCCTTCGGACTCCTCGGTCCGTGCTGGGTGGGCGTGGAGCGGCCTGCCCGAGCGCGGCCGGCGGGTGCTGCCGGGCGTCCGGTCGGGCGGGGCCGGTGGGAACGGATCGGTGGAGAGGCGGAACGGCCGACTTCTCTCCGGATCCGCCCGTCAGGATCGTTCGCACCGATCCACCCTGTCAAGAACGCCTACGGGTCTCCCGGCGCCCCGTCAGGTCAGCCGCCCGCGCTCCGGATCGACCCGGAACGCGGCGGCGAGGTCCGCCGCCAGCGCCGGGATCTCCGTCAGGGCGAGGCCCGAGACGGTCAGCCGCAGTCCGGGGCCGGAGCGCAGCCGGAAGGTCGCCCCCGGGGCCACCGCCCAGCCCCGCTGGAGCAGTGCCACCACGGCCGAGGTCTCGTCCCGCACCGGGATCCAGACGTTGAAGCCGCTGCGCCCCAGCGCCGGCACGCCCTCCGCGGCCAGCGCGCGGATCAGTGCGTCGCGCCGCTCGGTGTAGTGGGCGGCCACCCGGGCGCGGTCCACCGAGGCGTCCGCCAGCAGCCGGGCGGCGGCCCGCTGGAGCACGTGGCTGACCCAGCCGGTGCCCAGCCGCTGGCGGCCGCGCAGCCGGTCCACGGTGTCGGCGTCGCCGGTCAGCACGGCCAACCGCATGTCGGGGCCGAGGAGTTTGGTGACCGAGCGGACCACCGTCCAGTGCCGCGTGATCGGGCGCCCGTCCGCCGCGCACACCGGGTGGTAGGGGGTGTCGGCGATGGCGTGCCCGAAGTCGTCCTCGATCAGCAGTACGTCGGGGTGGTCCGCCAGCACCGCGCGCAGCTCGGCGGCCCGGGCGGCGCCGACCGTCGCGCCGGTGGGGTTCTGGGCGCGCGAGGTGATCACCAGGGCGGCGGCGCCGGCCGCCAGCGCCTCCGCGACGTCCTGCGGGCGGGGGCCGTCGTCGTCCACCCCGACCCCGGTCATCCGCAGGCCGAGGGCCGGGAGCAGGTCGTGCAGGCTGCCCCAGCCCGGGTCCTCGACGGCGACCAGGTCGCCCGGGCGCAGCCGGGTCTGCAGCACCCGCTCGATCGCGTCCAGCGCGCCCGAGGCGACGGCGGTGGACCCGGCGGGCAGGCCGTCGGCGGTGAACTCCCGCCGGGCGATGGCCAGCAGGCCGGGGTCCATCGCCGGGCGGCCGTACAGCACCGGGTCGCGCAGCTGCTCGTCGGCCGCGAAGGCCAGGGCGTCGGCGAGCGGCGGGAGCAGCGCGGCGTTGGGGTTGCCGTCCGTCAGGTCCCGGACCCCGTCCGGCACTTCGAACTGCCGCTGGTCGCGCGGGGTGTGGGTGGGCCGGGGCAGCACCCGGGTGCCGCGTCGGCCGCCGGTCTCGATGACGCCGCGGTCGCGCAGCAGCCGGTAGGCCGCCGCGGCGGTGTTGGGGTTCACGCCCAACTCGGTGGCGAGCCGGCGGAGCGGGGGCAGGGGGCTGCCCGGGGCGAGGTGTCCGGCGGCGACCGCCTGCTCGACGTCGGCGGCGATCTCGGTGGCTCGACGCCCGCGAATCCGGTGCTGCTCTGGCATGATGACCATTCTGCACGACTGCTTCCGGACCCGTTCGGAGTCCGCCCGGTCGGCTCACGTCCGAACCGCGGGACCGGCTCCCCGGCGCAGTCCCCGGCACGGTCCCGGGGCGGTCTCCGGAGCGGTCGTCGGCACAAGTCATCGGTACGTACTTCGAGGTGGATCAGTGATGCTCAAGGGCCAGACGCTCGTCTTCGACGCCGACGACACGCTGTGGGAGAACAACGTTCTCTTCGAGCGCGTCATCGACGGCTTTCTGAACTGGGCCTCCGCGCCCGAGGATCGCACCCGTACCAGGGTGTTGCTGGACGAGATCGAGGCGAAGAACGCCGTCACCCTCGGGTACGGCGCGGAGATGTTCCGGCAGAGCCTGCGGGACTGCCTGGAGTCCCTCAACGGGCGAATCCCGACGGACGCCGAGAACGACCGGGTGGAGGAACTCCTCACCCCTCTGACCAATCGCCAGGTCGAGCTGATCGAGGGCGTCGCGGAAACCCTCCTCACCCTCTCCGGGGAGCACGAACTCCTGCTGCTCACCAAGGGGAACCTGGAGGAGCAGCAGCGGAAGGTGGACGCCTCCCGGATCGCCCACCACTTCCGCAGCATCCACATCGTGCCCGAGAAGAACGTGGACACGTACCGGCAGCTCACCGCCGATCTGGGCCTGGAGGCCGGGCGCACCTGGATGATCGGGAACTCGCCGAAGTCCGACATCCTGCCCGCACTCCGGGCCGGTCTGAAGGCCGTCTACATTCCGCACGAGCACACCTGGGTGCTGGAACACGACGAGTTCCGGCCCGAGGAGGCGACGCTCGTGCTGCGCACCTTCGCGGAGTTGCTGGAACACTTCTGAGCCAAGCCCCCCCGATCATGACATGGCCTCCTCTAAACCTACCGGAGGCCCTTTCTTTCCGGTCACACCCGTGCCAGACTTGCCGCACCGCTGATCATTTAAGTCCTAGGCACCGTTGTGTGCCCGACCTCCTGAGAGTGACCTGTGGCCTCCTTAGACGCGGTTTCCGTGACTTCCCGCACTCCGGACATCCAGGGGCGGAGTAAGAAACTCTGGCATGTCGACGAGGGCCTCTGCCTGATCGAGATGATTCCCTCGCTCCGGAGTTTCACCTTCGATCGTGACGAACTCATCGACGGAACAGCTGAGTTGCGTCTCGACTTCTTCGAATTCGTTTCGGCGCGGCTCGCCGAACGCGGTGTCCTCACCGTCTTCCGTGAGCGGGTGGGGCCGACCAGTTACCTCGCCGACTACCGGCCGGCCCCGCCGTTCGAGGTCATCGTCAAGAACCGGGCGACCGGTTCGACCATCCGCAAGTACCCCGGCCTCTTCGAGGAGGGGCAGGTCCTGGACCACCCGGTCGTCAAGTTCGACTACCGGACCGACCCGGAGGACCAGCCGATCGGCGAGGACTACCTCCGGCTGCTCGGCGTCGACGTGGAACACCACCGACAGCTCGCGCTCGACTGCAACGCGGCCCTGCGCGACCTGCTCGCGCCGCTCGACCTCTGGGACTTCTGCCTCGTCATCGCGTCCGACGACGAGCACGGACTGGTCGTCAACTCCGAGATCTCGCCGGACTGCATGCGCCTCAAGACCGTCGACGGCATGCCCTACGACAAGGACATGTTCCGGCAGGGCGCCGGCCGGGAGGACATCCTCGCCCGCTGGGCCGAACTGATCAAGATGGTCTCCGGTGGGTGAGGCCTCGGGGCCGCCGGTCGCCCTGGTGACCGGCAGCAACCGGGGCACCGGACGGGCCGTCCGCAGCCGGCTGATCGCCGACGGGTACCACGTCCGCTGCCTCAACCGCACCCCCTGCGACGACCACGAGGACGCCGTCACCGTCGACTTCGCCGACCCGGCCGCCGTCGCCCTGGCCGCCGAGCGGGTGCTGGTCGACGCCCCGCGGCTGGACCTGCTGGTCGTCAACGCCGTCGCCCGCGGCTTCGGCGCCGTCGCGGACGTCACCGCGCAGGACTGGGACGAGGCCGTCGCGGTCAACCTCACCGCGCCGCTGCGGCTCGTCCAGGCCGCGCTGCCGCTGCTGCGCCGCAGCCAGGGGCACATCGTGCTGATGGGCTCGCACGCGGGCTCCCGGCCGTTCGAGGGCGGGGTCGCCTACTGCGCGACCAAGGCCGCGCTCAAGCAGGTGGCCGAGGTGCTGCTGATGGAGGAGCGCCGGCACGGGGTGCGCACCACCCTGCTCAGCCCCGGAGCGATCCGGAACTTCGACGACGACCACTCCGCGTACAAGATGAGCGTGGAGTCCGTCGCCGAAGTGGTGTCCTGGGCGGCGTCCACGCCGCGCGACACCGTCCTCGGGGAGATCGAACTCCGACCCGGCAGGCTGGACACCCCACCTGTCGTCGGGCTCGATCGCCTCCAGTACGTCTGACCGCACGTCTGAAGGTGCAAGAACTGCGACCGACAGGAGTGGAACCGTGGAACCGCATACCGGCACGGCCGGACTCTGCACGGCCGGACCCTGCACGGCCGAGCCCGAATGGGACGAGGGGCGACGGCGGTTCTCCGCCGACCTGCTGCCCGACGCGGACGGGCCGGACGCGGCCCTGATGTCCTTCCGGACGGTGGTGTGGGTCGGGTTCGGCGCGTCCGGAGCGGTCACCTCGGTCGACGTCCACGACATCCCGGCCCGGCTCTCCGACCGGATCCCCCGGGTGGAGGGCGATGACGTCCTCGGGCGCTCGGTCGTCGACACCCAGTGGCTCTGGGTGCCGTTCGGCAAGGAGCCGACGGCCCGCCGGCACGCGGGCACCGCCGACGTGGCGGCCGTGGTGACCGGCGCGGGCCTGGCCCGGCTCACCCTGACCTTCGTCCCGGAAACCCCGGAGGGCTGACCATGGCCGACGGTTACCGCCTGCTCGCCTGCGACCTCGACGGCACCCTGCTGGACTCCGCCGGCGCGCTTCCCGGTGCGGTGTCGGACGCGCTCGGCCGGGCGGTCGCGGCCGGCCTCACCGTCGCGGTGATCACCGCCCGCCCCCCGCGCGACGTGCCGGCCGCGATCCGGGCGGGCATCCCGCCCTCGGCCTACTGGGCGCACGGCAACGGGGCGTTGGTGTTCCGGCCGGGCGAACACCGGCCGAGCCGGCAGCTGGTCTTCGACCCGGCGGTGCCGCACCGGCTCGCGGCTGCCCTCGGGGAGGCGTGGCCGGACTGGGCGCTGGCCTTCGACCTGCTGGACGGGACGGTCGTCCAGCCAGGCTTCCCGGAGGAACTGGCCCGGCACTGGAACGGCGTCGAGTGGCGCGGCGGCGTGGAGTCGGCGCGGCCGGTGGTGAAGCTGCTGGCCTACCCGTTCGCCCAATTCGGTATCGAACTCGTACGCGCGGTACAGGAGTTGGTGGGTATCGACGCCGAAGTCACCGCGTCCGGACCGCACTTCCTGGAGCTCGGTCCGCGCGGCACGGGCAAGCACGGGGTGCTGGCCTGGATCGCGGCCGACCTCGGCCTGGACCTCGCCCAGACCGCCGCCGTCGGCGACGGCCTGAACGACTGCGGGATGATCCGGCTCGCGGGCCTCGGCGCCGCCCCGGCCAACGCCCCCGAGGCCGTCCGGAGCGCCGCCGACCGGCTGCTGCCGAGCAACGACGAGCACGCGGTGGCCCACCTGGTGGACCAACTGCTGGGCTGAGCCGGCGGCGGGAGCGCTCAGCAGTCCGGGACGGGATCCGTCTCGCTGGAGATGTCGGTGTCCTTCACGAAGCCGAGCCGCCCGTTGTCCGCGACGGTCATCAGCCAGCGGGTCGGGTGCGGGCCGCCGACCCAGGCCTGGTTGTCCTCCTTGCAGTAGAACCAGCTGGGGTCGGTGTTCAGGTAGCCGACGACGGTGTTCGGGTCCGGGTAGAGGTGGTTGTCGCCGACGGTGCCGTAGACCGCGGCGCCGGGCACGTTGTGGCAGTACCACCGGTTGCTCTCCCCGGGCCAGCAGTTGTCGGCCGCCGAGGCGGCGGGCGCGGCCACCACGCCCAGGCTAACGGCGAGGGCGGTGGCGGCGGCGGAGGCGGTGATCCGGGCGGCGCGGACGGTGCTGAACATCTCTCACTCCTGGCGTCGTGCCTGCGAGTCGGTCCGGCCGCAGGGTGCCCGGCGCCCCCGGCGTGTCACACCTGCGCCTCCGGCCGCGCCCCGAACTGGCCGGACTCCGACGGTTCGTGACCGAACTCCTTCGCTCGCCCGCGCGGACGCCCGGGCGGGTGTTCACCCGTGGCGCCCCGGCGCTCCGGCTCCCGGGCCGACTGCGCGGCGGCGGCGCGTCCACCGGCTCGGCGGCCGGTCGTCGTGGTCGCCCATGTGGCCACGCTCGGACTCCGCCCGGTGCCGGCCCGGGATGCGGAAACGGCGCCGCAGGGAGCGCACTCCGGATGACATGCGCCCGCTGGAGCCCGATCGGGACGCCCGCCGGGCCGCCCCCCCCGCGCCAGGCCGGATTCCAGCTCGTCGGCGTCCGTCCGCGGTTCCGCCGAATCCCCGCCCTCCTGGGCGCCGCCAACCTCCCGCCACCCCCACTCGCCGCAGGCGGCGCCCTACCTGTCGCTCTGGCTCTCGATGCCCGCGTCGGCCACCGCGATGGCGATCCCGAGCGCCTCCGTGATGTGGGTCGCCGCCGACATCACCCGGGCCGTGCCGACGATCGGCGCGATCGCGACCAGTACGTCCTGCAGCTGACTGGCAGTCATGTGCTCGCGCAGAGCCGGTTCGAGGTGCGCGAGGTACGAGACGGCTGGTGCGTCCATCGCGGCCAGGGCCGCGATCCGGATGGGGATCAGCATGTCGGGGGCCAGGCCGCAACGCTCGATCGAATCGGCGGTCATGGCCATGAGGGTGTCGAGAACGGGAGTTTCCGATGTGGTGGGCATGACATCTCCAGGTGTCGCTCTGCTCGGTCTGAGCTTCCCGCCCAGACGGGGCGTCCTTCGGCCGCCCCGTCCGACGGTAGGCAGGTGCCGGACCGCGCGCGCGGAGAGTGAGCCGCCCGAGTGGAAGGCCTTGCGACCATGACCGGCGAGCGGCGAAGTAGCAGCCGTCTCGCGGTCGTGGCAGCTTGGTGGGAGAGGCCTCCGACCGGGTCGCACGGAAACGGGCGACATCTTTCTCCGAAGGAGCCCGAGCATGGCCGGCAACGTCAGCAGAGCACAGGCTGGTACTGAAGTCAGTCGGAAGCGGTTCGCAACGGGTTGGACGCTCTTCGCCGCCTGCATGATGATCTTCGGTGGCACGATGGCGCTCTTCGAGGGGATCGGTGCCATCGTCAACGACGAGCGCTACGTCATCACCGGCAACTACGTCTACAAGTTCGACACCACCGGATGGGGCTGGCTGCACCTCATCCTGGGCATCGTGATCCTGGTGGCGGGCTTCGCGCTCCTCGGCGGCGCGATGTGGGCGCGGATACTCGGCGTGATCGTCGCAGGCCTGAACATGATCGCGAACTTCCTGTGGCTGCCCTACTACCCCTTCTGGGCCATCGTCCTGATCGCCGTCGACGTCGCCGTCATCTGGGCACTGACGGCAGGGACGCACCGGGAGGAGGTGCGAACCTAGAGCGCGGGTGACGGCAGGGCCGGACCCCACCGGCCCTGCGCCCACCCGACCGGGCGCCGCGCCCGCGGCCCGGGTTCGTCGCGCGTCGCCCTCGTCTTCGCCCGGTGAGTCAGCCGGCCGTTCCCCGGGACGGGACGGGCGCCCACCATCCACCCGTAGGCCGAATCCGGGTGGTGCGTGCACGACACCTCGCTTCTCCTGGAAGCACGTGCGGTGGTCGATGGCCACCCACTCGAGGAGGAAGCGATGGCGTCGACCCCATCAGAACCCGATCCCGAAGGCCCCGAAGGCGGCGGTGGGAGCAGTGGCGGTGCGGGCCGAGGGAGACCGCACGAGCAGCCCCCGGTGTCCCCGCCGGCCGGCAGCCCTGCGACACCCTCCCCGCCCGCCGGGACCGGCTCAGAAGGGACCGAGATCGCCCGGCTGCACGCCCGCATCGCCGCGCTGGAAGCAGCGCCGAAGGAGCGGGAGCACCACCGTTGGCGGACCTCCGGGGCCACGGTGCTGATCGTGATCGCCTCCCTGCTGTCCTTGCTGTCCGTGGTGGCGGTGTGGACATCCGGCTTCGTCGGCAATACCGACCGCTACGTCCAGACCATGGCTCCGCTCGCCACCGAACCCGACATCCAGCAGGCCGTGACGAACCGCGTCACCCAGGTCGTCCTCGAGCAGATCGACGTCGACGCGCTGGTCAAACAGCTCTCGGACGCGGCGGCCGAGCAGGGCGTGCCACCGAACGCCGCGAGTCTGATCGGCAACCTGACCGGGCCGATCAAGAGCGGACTCACCCAGCTGGTGAGCACGGTCGTCAACAAGGTCGTCACCAGCGACCAGTTCGCCACCATCTGGGTCGACGCCAACCGGGCCGTCCACACCGCCCTCGACAAGGCCCTCACCGGCAAGGGCGGTGGCGCCGTCAAACTCGAGAACAACCAGGTCGCCATCGACATCGCGCCGATCGTCGCGAAGGTGAAGACCGAACTGGTCGACGCCGGTCTGGGCCCGGCCGCGAAGATTCCGGACGTCCACACCAACTTCGTGGTCTTCCAGTCGCAGGACGTCGGCAAGGTCAAGACGTACTTCCGGCTGCTGGAGATCATGGGCGCCTGGCTGCCGGTCGTCACCGTGCTGATCGCCGCGGGCGGCGTCTTCCTGGCCGTCAACCGGCGCCGCGCGCTCGTCGGCGCCGCTGTCGGGGTGGCGCTGGCCATGCTGCTGCTCGGCATCGTGCTCACGGTCTTCCGCGCGATCTACCTCGACCACCTGCCGCCGGGCGCGAACCAGGCGGCCGCGGGAACGCTCTACGACACCCTCATCCGCTTCATGCGCGCCACGATCCGTGCGGTCGGCGCGGTGGCCGTGGTCACCGCCGTCGGTGCCTTCCTGATCGGCCCCTCCAAGCCCGCCGTCGCCGTCCGCACCGCCTGTCGGCGCATCATCACTTCCCTGCGCGACGCGCTGTACTCGCTCGGCATGAAGCTCGGCCCCGTCGGCCCGTTCGTGCACCGCTTCAAGCGCTGGATCGGCGCGGTGATCCTGCTCGTCGCGGCCCTGATCCTGGCGACCTGGTCCTACCCGACCTGGGCCGTGGTCCTGTGGATCACCTTCTTCGTGGCGCTGGCCTTCGCCATCCGGGAGTTCCTCGACACCGGGCCGGGCGGCGATCGGACACCACCGACGACGGCCCCGGGCGGACCGCCACCGGCCCACGCCTGACCGCGGCCGGTGTCGTCCTGGCCCGGCCGGCAACGGCCGGGCCACCAGGGCGGACGGCGTGGGGCCGGGCCCGAAGCCGAGAGCCACGAGTCGGCAGCGGAGGGGAATCGGCACCCAGTGCTCCTGACGATCTGGGGACCGGTGCGCTACGTCCGGCTGGTCCCCGGACATGTCCGGCGGCGGGCGGCAGAGCGTGCAGGTTGCCCGCCGATCGAACGGGAGAAGGACCGTCGCCCCAGCGGCCCGGTCACGGTCCGCGAAGGCGCTGGGGCTGTCGCCGCGGGTGGGACCGGCCGTCATGGTCCCACTCGGTCCTTCCCGTACGTTACCCATCGTGATCCCGCCGAACGTGGGCTTCGGAGAGCGCCCACGCGTCCCGGGCTGCCACTCTCTCGACCAGGCGTGCGGATCGGTGGTGGAGAACACGCTCGCGAGAGGCCGCGCTGCGCTTGCCTCGCGACCGGGCCGGGATCAAGACCTGCCGGTAGCCGGACAAGCCGTCGGAGGAGGGGCGGCAGCGGCCACGAGGAGTGGCTCTGATCAACATTTCGGGATCGCCCGTAGTTGATCGTCAGGGCCGTGCCCGGAACTCCGTGCCCCGACCGGGTGGCGGTTCGGACCGTGGCCGCAGTCAACGGGCCTCGTTCCAGCCCGAGGGCCACGATAAGAGGGTGGCCACCGTAGAGGAACCCCCTGCCGACGCCCCGGAGTCCGCCCTGACCCGCTTCGTGCTGCGCGCGGCCGCGGCCGACCCCGCCCACCTGCCCGAACTGCTCGCCAACTTCGCCGTCCACCACCTAGGCCGTCGCGCCGCTGCCTCGGTCGCCCGCGCCCGTGAGCGGCACCCCGAGGCCGGTGACGCCGAGCTGCGTGCCATGGTGATCACACGGGGTCGGCGGGTCAGCCAGAGCGAGGGCGCTTTCGTGGGAGGCCCGTTGATCGTGCTCGCCCCGTTCGCGTTCTGCACGGCGCTGCTGACCCAGAGCCGGATGATGCTGGAGCTGGGCGCGGTGGCCGGACGGGAGCCCACCGCCCCGGCCCGCGCGGCCGAGCTGCTGGTGATCCAGGGTGTGTACCCGGACGAGGAGCGGGCCGCCGCCGCGCTGGAGGCAGCGGCAGCGGCCCGTCCCGTCCCTCCCGGCCGCATTGCCGCGCTGTGGAGCGTGGTGAAGCGGATGGCGTACCTGCTCGGCGTGGCCACGCCCGACCAGCGGCCGGTGTCGGTGGCCGTGCACGTCCGGCGGTGGGTGCTGGTCGTGGCGGTCCTGCTCGTCGGTCTCGTCGCCCCATTGGTCTGGCTGCCCTACCTCGGCTACTCCTACCACCGCGCGACGCAGGAACTCGGTGACCGCGCCTCCGCGTACTACTCGGGAGACGGTTCCCCCGGGGCGCCCAGTAGCACCGCCGAGGTCCAGCCGGCGCTTGTGGGTGGCATCCTCAGCGTGCTGCTTTCGCTGGTGGTGCCGATCGGGGCGGTGGTGGTCCTGGTCGCCGCCGATGTCCGGCTGGCGGGCAGCCAGTATCCGGTACTCGCGATCGCGCTGATCGCGCTCTCCACCGTCGCCTGCGGGGCGTGGTACCTGCGGCGCTGGCGCCGCCGCCGTTCGGAGGCCTGGCCGACGGCTCCGTGAGGTGTCACCTGAGCAGGTCACTGGCCGAGACCAACGGCCGCGACCGACAGCCCCCGGGGAACACGACCTCTGGCAGCCGGCCGACGACAGGCCCGGCCCGGTAGTCGCCCCGGGGCTGCTCTCCGTGCGCGGCACCCGCCGGTGGCATCAGACATCACGGCGGTGTCTTCCCGGCGCACCGCTCGCGGGCGCCGGGGTCCCTGAAATCGGGATGCGGTAGGAGACCTGGCCGTAGCGGGTCAGGTGTGCGCATCCCGATCCATCCCCGCCGCGTGACCCGGCAACCCGGCGAACGTGTGCGGTCACCGCGGTACGTGGCGGAGGCGAGTGATGCACGCCGCCCCTCACAGGAGGCGCCGCACGGCCTCCATGATCGCGTTCCGGCAGTCCTCCGGGTCCGACGTCAGGACAGTCGTCGCCGGCATGCTCGCGGCATTCGTCGGGCTCCAGGCCGAGGCGATGGCCAGGACGAGGGTGAGAAGTGTGGCCGGGGTGAAGCCCGGTGTGCCCACTCCGCTCTTCCGAGCCGCTTCCAAGGAGGCGAGCTTGTCGTCGTGGGTCTGCTTGGCGACGGCAGGGTCCCGTTCCACGGCAGTGCCGCGTTCCAGCCGGTGCCAGGTCGCCAGGCGGAGCACCTCGGGGTGCTTCTGGTAGAAGTCGAACAGCCGCCCGGCGTAGCCCGGCAGGTCGTCAGGCGTGAAGGGCACCATGTCGAGGCCGCGCCCGAGGTGTGCGTCGAAGACGGCGTCGAAGAGCCCGTCCTTGTTGCAGAAGTAGACGTAGATGAGGTTCTTGTTCGCCGAGGCGATCTTGGCGATCCGGTCGACGCGGGCTCCCGCGATCCCGTACGCCGCGAACTCCTGGGTCGCTGCGTGGAGGATGCGCGCCTTCGTGGCCTCGGCTCGGGACATGGGAGTCATGCTAACAGCGCCTATTGGATCTTGCCGGGGCGTAGGACCCGGTGCCCTCGCCAGGTGAGCGCGTTCGCCGCTGGAGCCACGGTGGATCCGTTTGAGGCATGAGGCGATTCGTTCGGGAGTCCCGTCGGTGGTCTTGCTCCGGGTGAACCGGTGAGGGGGAGAAGTGCCCCGCCGGAACGGTGAGTTGCCACCACCCGGCGGTGACCGGGCCGACGGTCGGCGCGATGCGCAGACCCACGACGAGGCAGGCCGGGGGGCCGCGGCGACGTGCTCCTCGCGATCAGGGACCGGTGCGCGGCGTGTGTCGTCACCGCAGTCCGAAGGCGTCGATCACTGCCTCGGAGGCGAGCAGCATGACGGTGCACCACAGGGTGACACCGGCCATCAGCCAGCCGATCAGTCGCCACCGGGGCAGGCCCAGCGCCGTGCCAAGCATGGCCGATCCCCAGGTGCCGAAGAGCGCAGGCCCGATGATGCCGAAGCCGATCACGCCGTACCGGTTCACCAGGCGCCGGGCCCGTCGGCCGGTGGGGCCGTCAAGGCGGTTCCGGCGGTTGCGGCGGTTCTCGGGCGGCGGCCCGGCGGTGACGGGCCGCTGCTTCGAGCGCCGGAGCAGCCAGCGGGTACGCAGCCACCCGGCCGCGAAGACGGCGGACAGCAGGCATCCGGCCGCGCCGAGGAGTACGGCGACGAGCGCGAAGGGCGGGGGGAGGGAGGAGAGGCCGAAGGGTACGGCCGGGGTGCCCAGGGCGAATCCGGCGAGCACGGTCAAGGCGAAGTTCAGCACGCAGCACTCCTCGTCCTGGGGGCGGGCGCCACGTCGGTTCGCGGCGACAGTGAGTTAACTAACCAGTTATGCTATCGCGGTGACCACCTCACCATCCGCCTCAGCATCCTTGCCGGGCAGTTCGGTTGAACGACTGGCGGCATCCAGGTACGTACTTCTCACGACGTTCCGCCGGGATGGGCGGGCCGTGCCCACTCCGGTGTGGGTGATGGGGGACGGGGACTGCCTGGCCGTGTGGAGCGCGGCCGACGCCGGCAAGGTCAAACGGATCCGCAACAGCGGTCGGGTGACCGTCGCCCCCTGCGACTGGCGGGGAGTCCCGAAGGGGGAATCCGTGCCCGGTGTCGCCGAGTTGCCCGCCGACCGGGACACCGTCCACTACCTCGACCTGATGAAGCGCAAGTACGGCCTCGTCGCGCGGGTCGGCTTGCTGGGCAGCCGACTGAAGGGGTCCGGGTACCGCGCGGTGGGCATCCGGATCCGACTCGTGGAGTGACCCTCGCGGACCTCCGTCGCATCCGGCCATCGCCCTTTGCCCGAAGTCGTGTTGACGGGCCGTCGGATCTCGGGCAGCCTTGCCTTGAAATGTTAACCATCCAGTTAGTCAATCTATTTCGAACGGAGTGGCACCGCCATGTCGGCATCCACCACTGAGCTCACCGGCATCCCGCCCGAATCAGGACCCCCGTCCCCGCGGTCCTCGCTGCGGTGGTGGGCGCTGGCCGTGATCGGCCTGGCCCAGTTGATGATCATGCTGGACGCCACCATCGTGAACATCGCGCTGCCGTCCGCCCAGGCCGACCTGGGCTTCTCCGACAACGACAGGCAGTGGGTCGTCACCGCCTACGCACTCACCTTCGGCAGCTTGCTGCTGATCGGCGGGCGTGTCGCCGATCTCTTCGGCCGCAAGCAGGCCTTTCTCGCGGGTGTCATCGGATTCGCCGCCGCCTCGGCGCTCGGCGGAGCCGCCGGCAGCTTCGAACTCCTGGTGCTGGCCAGGGCGATCCAGGGCATCTCGGGTGCCCTGCTGGCCCCGGCGGCCCTCTCCCTGCTGACGACCATCTTCACCGACGTCAAGGAGCGGGGCCGGGCCTTCGCGATCTTCGGTGCCATCGCGGGCGCCGGCGGCGCGCTCGGCAACCTGCTCGGCGGCCTGCTGACCGAGTACCTCAACTGGCGTTGGACCCTCTACATCAACCTGGCGTTCGCGGCGGTGGCGCTCCTGGGCGGTCTGCTGCTGATCGAACGTCAGTCGCGGGCGGAGCGGCGCCCGAAGCTCGACGTCCCCGGTGCGGTACTCGTCACCCTGGGGCTCTTCGGCCTGGTCTACGGGTTCTCCAACGCCGAGTCGCGCGGGTGGAGTTCTCCCGCCAGCTGGGGTCTGCTGGTCGGAGGCCTCGCCCTGATCGCCCTCTTCGCGTACTGGCAGTCGACGACGGCCGGGCCGCTGCTGCCCCTGCGCATCCTCCTCGACAGGGATCGAGGCGCCTCCCAGATCGCCATTCTGGTCGCCACCGGAGGCATGTACGCGGTCGCGTTGTTCCTCGCCTACTACATGCAGCAGACGCTCAAGTACACCCCGGTCGAGGCGGGGCTCGCCTTCCTGCCCATCCCCGCCGCACTGGTCGTTGCCTCCGCCCTGGCCGTGGGGGTCCTGATGCCCCGGGTGGGGCCGAAGATCGTGATTCCCCTCGGGATGGCGCTGCTGGGCGTGGGCATGGTCTGGTTCACCCGCCTGGATCTGGACAGCACCTACACGGGAGGCATTCTGCCGCCGCTGCTCGTCCTGGGCCTCGGTCTCGGCCTGGTCTACGCGCCGGCGATCGACCTGGCCACCTACCGGGTTCACGAGGACGACGCCGGGGTGGCCTCCGCGGCGGTCAACACCTCGCAGCAGATCGGTGGTTCGTTGGGGATCGCCGTTCTCAACACGCTCGCGGCGACCGCCGCGGGCAGCTATCTCAGCAGCCGGCAGGCCACGCCCGAGGTGATCGCCGGGGCGGCGTTGCACGGCTACTCCACCGCGTACTGGTGGGCGGCCGGCCTCGCAGCCGTCGGGCTCGTCGTGACCTTCGCGCTGTACCGTCCCGGTGTTCGGGAGAAGTCCCCCGACGCGGTGAAGGCCGTCGCCATGTGACACCTGCTCCACGAAGTCCCTCCAGCCTTGAATCGCAAGCAGCCCCCGGGGCCGTGCCGCGCCCCTCGGGGGCCGGTCGCCGCCCCGGGGGCTGCATGGTCGGGCCGCCCTTGAGGAACTGATGGCGGAAGCCGAGTACGGCACCCGCAGTCCTCCCCGGGCTCCGGGGTCGGCACGGCACGAAGCCGCCTCGGCCCCGACGCCCGGCAGGACGGTGCGTAGGGCCTGTTCGGCGGCCTGCGGGGCGTAGTCCCCGAAGTGCTGGAGGACGGCGGACCAGGGTTCGCGGTAGGTGGCCCGGTCGTCGGCGGGCTCGCCGGCGTTGTAGGCGTCCCTGACCTCTTCCGCGGTGAAGTACGTGGTCGGGGAGGGGTGGGCGCCGCGGTCCACGGACGTCAGCTGCCCGTTCTGGCGCAGGCTGACCCGGCCCCAGACGCCGATCTCGGGGTGTGTGCCGAGTTCGGCGTTCGGCACTTCCAGGACGATGGCGAAGACGTTCTTGTCGGCACCCCAGGCCACGCCGGTCCACTGGAACTTGGCGACGATGCCGTCGAGGTCGGCGAAGGACGGGTCGCTGCGGAACCCGGCGTAGAACGTGTACGGCCCGGAGTGCGCCGCGGTGGTCTCGGCGCCGAGGTTCACCGGCACGTCGATGAAGAGCTCCTGGCCGAGGGCCTCGTGGGAGCGGGCCTGCTCGCCCGTGGCCTGCAGGACGGTGATGCTCTGGCGGCCGTCCTCAGGCGGGGAGAAGACGAAGCTGTACGCCACGTCCGAGCGGTGGTCGCCGTCGCCGCCGACGCTGACGGCCGCGCCTTGTTGCCGGCCCGTTGTCCATCGATCGTCTGCCGGGACGCTGGGCTCAGGTGCTGCCCGGGGTGCCGCGGCCGTGTTGACCAGGGCGTTGACTGTATGCCGACGAGGTCGTTGATCGCCTGTCTACCAGTATCCCTGACCGTATATCAGGTCCGGTCACGGACTCGGTGGCTTCCGGACGGGGCCGCCGGCGGACGACTCAGGAGGACTCGAATGTCCGTATTCCCCTTCGCGTCCGCGCCGCGGCCGTCGCGGCCCTGGTCATGACCGTCGCGCTGCCCTCGCGGGCACGGCCACCGCCTCGGCGGCGGTTCACTCTTCCAGCTCGCGCCCGTTCACGAGAGCCCCGCCGGACATCTCCGGTCCGGCCGGTGATCGGACGGCAGCTCGTCCGTGGACCGCACGGGGGCCCCGGGGCGCCACCTCCCGGATGGCTAGCCGACGGACGGGATTCCCGGTTCCGGCATGTGATGATCGAAATCCGGCCACGTGACGCGGGTCATGCGCTGGGGGCTCCATTCAACCGGAAAAGGAGCCTCCTGGTCCGGAGACATATTCAGGTGAGTGGCCTATGGCGCGCGCACCACATTCCCGCCATAGGGGTCGCATCCAGCATGGAGGCGAAATAATCAAATATCGGACATCGCGGCGCGCTTGGGATGTTCCGAACGCCTGATCGCTCGATCTGGATCAAGCCACCCTATGGTTCGAATCTAACTGTCCTGTTTAGTTTCTGACGGCAGTGAGGCATCGATGACTGCCGAGGGGTGCGGCAGTGGGACGTCAATGAATGCCGCGGGGGGTTGCGGCGCTGACATTGAGCGCTGTTCCTCGAGTCCGCGCCATGTGGGGGCCGTAGTGGGTCGCACACAGCCCCACCGCCCAAGGCCGTCCAATGCTCCGGGTTTATTCCGAGGGCCACCCCAGCATTACTGTGACATTCCTGCCGCCCAGTCCTGCCCGAAGGGATTTTTGGCATGACAACCGTGCGCCGCACACTTGGCGTTCCGCCATTTTTCTGCCCTTTGCCCGACGCCGTGTACGACAAGCCGGAGGAAATAGATGCCGGCGCCGTCGCCTGGATGTTCCGGCAAGGGTTCCGCAAGGAGGGTGACTGGCTGCCGCGCATGAATGCGGGTTCGTACACCGCACACTGCATGCCGTACGTCCTCGACCGGTGCGCCGAGATCATCACCTATGTCATGTACTGGGGCGGCGCCTGGGACGACGACCTCGACGTCATCCCGGGGCTGGACCAGCCCGCACCGCTGACGGTCCACGTCAGCCGTCTCAAGCACATCCTCGCCTCGCCCAAGTCCGTCGTGCCGCCCGGAGACGCGTACCTCTCCTCCTTCCAGGACTTCTGGAACCACATCTCCACCGTGTCGACCCCGGGCCAGCTCGAGCACCTGCGCCAGGGTTTCTGCAGCTACTTCGACGGCGTGCTGTGGAAATGTGCGAACCAGAGCCTCGGTGAACTCCCCGAACTGGGCGACTACCTGATCATGCGTGGCAACGATGTGGCCGGCCCCTGGCTGACCGCACTCACTCCGATCGGCGGCGGCTACGAACTGACCGCGGCCGAACGCCTCGATCCCCGGGTGCGCGCCGCCTCCGAAGCCGTATCCGTCATCGTCGGTCTCGACAACGACCTGATCTCCATTCACCGGGAGAATCTCCAGGGCTTGTTCGACCAGAACGCCATCAGCATCATGGTGCGCGACCGGCAATGCACGCCCGAGGAAGCGGTCGCCGAGGTCCGCGCGCTGCGCGACCGAATCATGTCCCTTTATCTGAATCTGCGTGACCAGGTCTCCGCGACCGCCCGCCCGGAACTGCGGCGATACGTCCACGAGATCGGCTACTGGATTCGCGGGCACATCATCTGGGCGGACTTCACCACCCGTTACTGCGCGCCTGTCGACCCGGAGACCGGCGAAGAACAGGACTTCGGTGGCTACGGCCTGGTCTGGGCCGACGAGCCGGCTGACGCCAACCCCGCGCCCCTGCCGATTCCACAGATCGCCTGGTGGTGGGACCAGTTGGAGAAGTGACAGCGGCGACGCAAAGTCCGACAGGTCCACAAGTTCGCCACCAACCGCATGGAGGTTTGTTCCGTGACAGGCCAGGAAACCCGCAGCTACACGAAGGGCAGCGCACCGAATGCCCGGCCCGTGCTCGGGCACGCGAATCAGCTGCGCAGCGACCCGCTCACCTTCCTCCGATCACTGCCGGAGCAGGGCGATCTCGTGAAGATCATGGTGGGGCCGACCCCCATGTACATCGCGTGCCACCCCGATCTGGTCCACGAGATGCTGACCGACAAGGTCAAGGACTTCGTCAAGGGCGGTCCCGTGATGGACCGCGTGCGCACGGTCCTCGGAGACGGGCTGGTCACGGTCGACGGCCTCGTCCATCGCAAGCAGCGACGCCTGATCCAGCCGTCCTTCCACCCTGCGCGCATCGCCGAGTACGTCGGCATCATGCAGAAGCAGGCAGCCGTGTCGGCTCATGAATGGCCGGAAGGCAAGAACGTCGACCTCCTGATGCAGATGGGCAACCTCAGCGCCGACGTGGCGCTGAGCTGCCTCTTCTCCGAGCCCGGTGAGGGCGAGGTGCGCCGGGGCGGTCACCACGGTCTCCCGACGGCCCTGAACACCGTGATCGACGGCATGTTCTTCCGCATGCTCAACCCGCTGCCGGCGCTGTCCTTCCTGCCCACTCCCGGCAACCAGCGCTACAAGCGGGCGGAGGCGCAGCTGCACCAGGTGGTGAACGAGACCATCGACCGCTACCGCCGCTCGGGCGACGGCGGCGGTCTGTTGCGCACGATGATGACGGAGGTCGACGAGGAGGGGCACCGCTTCACCGACCAGGAGCTGCACGACCAGTCCATCACCCTGCTCCTCGGAGGCGCGGAGACCACCGCCGTCCTGATGTCGTGGATCTTCCACCTGCTGCACGAGAACCCGCAGGTCGCCGCCAAGTTGCACGCGGAGCTCGACGAGGTGCTGGCCGGCCGCCCGGTGACGGCCGAGGACCTGAAGAAGCTGCCGTACACCCGCAACGTCGTCGCCGAGGGTCTGCGCCTCTACCCGCCGGCCTGGCTGCTCAGCCGTCGTGCCGCTGTCGACACCACGCTCGGCGGGCTGCCCGTGCCGGCCGGCACCGAGCTGTCGTACAGCCCCTTCCTACTGAACCGGGACGCCCGCTACTTCGACGCTCCCGACAGCTTCGAGCCGGACCGGTGGCTCACCATGTCGACCACTCCGCGCAAGGGCGCCTACCTGCCCTTCGGCGCCGGGAACCGCAAGTGCATCGGTGACGCGTTCGCCCTCACCGAGGCCCAGGTCATCGTGGCCACCGTGGCCCAGTACTGGAAGCTGGACCGCGCGCCGGGCACCCGCCCCACGCGCGCCCTCGTGCGGATGAGCCTGCGTCCCGACCAGCTCACGGTGGTGCCGACCCGTCGGCAGCCGGCACGCGAGCCGCAGTCCGCCGCGAGCTGATCCCGTTCCGTTCGACCGACAGGGGCCCGGCGGGTGCCGCACCGGGCCCACCCCTGCCCGGCATGCCCTCCACCATGTGAACCCGCATGTACGGAGGGCATGCCATCCGGCGCGGCCCGAACGCCCACCACGCGCCCCTCCCTCGGCGACCCGCACCTGCGGTGCGGCCCGGCGACTGCCGGGACCCTCCTTCGCCCGGCCGGAAAGTGATGCCTCTCGGCGCTTTCCCTCCCATGCCACGTCCTCGCGGACGCGGCCACATGGTCTTGACAAACAGGAGTAACGACATGAACTCGACCGCCAGCCTTCGCGAGCTGGGAGCCGACGCCCTGGACTCGATTCATCTGCGCGGCCTGATCGACGAGCGGTTGAACGCCTTCCTCGACGCCAACTGCGACAGGCAACCCCACCTGGTCTCGCTCATCGAGCACCTGCGTGGCTTCCTGACCGCCGGCGGCAAGCGCATCCGGCCGCTCCTGTGCATGGTGGGCTGGCACGCGGCGGGCGGATACGGCGACACGGGGCCCGTCATCGGCGCGGCGGCCTCGCTCGAACTCTTCCACGCCTTCACCCTCATCCACGACGACGTGATGGACGCCTCCGACACCCGGCGTGGCCGTCCGACCCTCCACCGGACGCTGGAGGCGGGTGCGGACGCCACGACCGCCGAGCGGTTCGGCACCAATAGCGCGATCCTGCTCGGCGACCTGGTCATGGTGTGGTCGGACGAGCTGCTGCACTCCAGCGGCATCGACCACGAGCGATTGGTCGCCGTCCGACCGCTGCTGGACGCCATGCGCACCGAGGTGATGATCGGTCAGTACCTGGACCTGCTGGCCACCGGGAAGCCCAACGAGGACGTCGAACGGTCGCTGGCCGTGATCCGCTACAAGACGGCGAAGTACACCGTGGAGCGGCCGCTGCACATCGGCGCGGTCCTTGCCGGAGCGGACCAGGCCCTGCTGGACGTCTTCACCGCCTACGCCCTTCCGATCGGCGAGGCCTTCCAATTGCGCGACGACCTCCTCGGCGTCTTCGGCGACCCGTCCGAGACCGGCAAGTCGGTCCTGGACGACCTGCGGGAGGGCAAGGCGACCGCTCTGATGGCACACGCCCTCCACGCCGCCGGCGCCGAGCAGGCGCGGGTGCTGAGGTCCCTGGTCGGCGACCCGGACCTGGACGAGGCAGGCGCCGAGACGGTTCGCGGGATCCTGCGGGCCACGGGCGCCGCCGACAAGGTGGAGCAGATGATCACCGATCGTGTGCAGCGTGCCCGGCGGGTCCTGGACGAGACCCCGTTCCCGGACGAGGTCAGGAAGACCCTCGAAACCTTCGTCACCACCACGACACTCCGGACCACCTGAGCACCACGTCGGCGCGGGTCGCCACCGTCCCGGCGCCGCCACACGCGTCGCTCGCCTCGCGAGCCCACCCCGTCCGGAACCCGCTGCCAGGGGGGCGACCGGGGGAGAACCGGCCCGGCACCCGCCAGGGAGGCGGTTCCGCGAGCACGCACCGTCGGGTGCGGCTCGACGCCCTGGCCCGCCCTGCGCGATGACATCGCTCGCGCCGGCGGCCGCGACCGCCGGCCACGGTGGTCCGGGGGTGGCCCGGCATGACGCGGCGCCCGGTCGAACGGGCTTACTTCATTCCTTCCTAGAAATCTGGATGACGCGATCTCAATGGAATTTCGACAAGGGGAGCTGAGCACGTCGACTCCACCGGCCTCGGCGGCAGGGACAGCGGACAGCCGCCGTGCTCGCTCGGTCGGCACCGGCCACGCCCATGCCAAGGCCATTTTGCTGGGGGAACACGCGGTCGTCTACGGAGCCCCGGCGCTCGCCCTGCCCGTTCCGCAGCTGTCGATCACCGCCAGCGTCGGGTTCTCCACCCGCGGTGAAGAACCGGCAGGTGTGTCCTTCACGATGACCGGATCCGCCTGGAAGGAGGTCGGAACGCAGGCATCCGAGGGGCTGCGTCGGCTGACCACCGACTTCAGGGCATCCACGGGCATCGACGACGGCCGGCATCTCGATGTGATCATCGACGGTTCGATCCCGCTCGGCAGGGGGCTCGGCTCCAGCGCGGCCTGCGCCCGTGCCGTCGTCCTCGCCCTGGCCGACCTCTGCGGCCGCGAGGTCTCGCAGCGGACGGTGTTCGACATGGTGCAGACCGCCGAGAACGTGGTGCACGGCAAGGCCAGCGGCGTCGACGCCATCACCGTCGGCGCGAGCGCGCCGTTGCTGTTCCACGCGGGCGAGGCCCACACGCTGCTGGTGGGCTGCGACGCGCTGTTTGTCATCGCGGACAGCGGCACCGTCGGCAGCACCAAGGAAGCGGTCGACAAGCTGCGGGAGAGGTTCCGACTCCACGCCGGAGCACAGGAGCGGTTCGTCCGCCGGGCGTCGGAACTGACCGGCGAAGCCGTGACCACCCTCGCCGCCGGCCGGCCGGAGGAGCTCGGCCTCCTGCTGACGGAGTACCACGGAATGCTCCGCGAGGCCGGGCTGAGCACTGACCGGATCGAGGGGATGGTGAGTGCCGCGCTCGCCGCAGGAAGCCTCGGCGCCAAGATCACCGGGGGTGGACTGGGCGGCTGCGTCCTCGCTCTGACCCAGCCCGAGCAGGCGAGAGAGGTCACCCGGCGGCTGCACGAAGCGGGGGCCGTGCAGACGTGGATCGTCCCACTGAGGAGGCTCGTCACGCATGTCTGAGCAACAGATCACCGTGCGCCGCCTGCAGGACCGGCAGGACGCGAACGGGGCCACCGCCGTCGCGCACCCGAACATCGCGCTGATCAAGTACTGGGGGAAGCGCGACGAGCGCCTCTTCCTGCCGTGGACCAGCAGTCTCTCGATGACTCTTGACATCTTCCCCACGACCACCCGGGTCCACCTCGACGCCGAGGCTTCGGACGACGAAGTGACCTTCAACGGCGTACCCGCGGCGGGCGAGGAGCGGCGGCGCATCGCCGGGTTCCTCGACCTGGTGCGCCGGCGGGCCGGGCTCACGCACCGGGCCGTCGTCGACACCCGCAACACCGTACCCACCGGGGCGGGCCTGGCGTCCTCCGCCAGCGGCTTCGCCGCGCTCGCCGTCGCCGCCGCCGCCGCGTACGGACTGGACCTCGACGGCACCGGTCTCTCCCGCCTGGCCCGCCGCGGTTCCGGCTCGGCCTCGCGGTCGATCTTCGGCGGCTTCGCCGTCTGGAACGCCGGCAACCCCACGGCGCCGCCCGCGGAGGCCGACCTCAGCTCCTACGCCGAGCCGGTACGGACGGGCGACCTCGACCCCGCACTGGTCATCGCGGTGGTCAACGCCGGCCCCAAGGAGGTGTCCAGCCGCGCGGCGATGCGTCGCACCGTCGAGACCTCGCCCCTGTTCGAGCCTTGGGCCGCGTCGAGCCGGGACGACTTGACCGAGATGAGGGCGGCGCTCCTGCGCGGCGACCTCGACGCGGTGGGTGAGATCGCTGAGCGCAACTCTCTCGGCATGCACGCGACCATGCTGGGCGCGCGCCCTGCAGTGCGCTACCTCGCGCCCGCCTCGCTCACCGTCCTCGACAGCGTGCTGGGGCTGCGGCGCGACGGCATACCGGCCTACGCGACCATGGATGCCGGACCGAACGTCAAGGTGCTCTGCCGTCGTACGGACACCGACCGGGTCGCCGAGGCCGTGCGCGACGCTGCCGCGGGCGGCACCGTGCACATCGCCGGGCCCGGACAGGGCGCCCGCCTGGTTGACGCGGGCGGACGATGACCTCCGGGCGAACGGTCGTCCGCAGTGCGCCCGGCAAGCTGTTCGTCACGGGCGAGTACGCGGTGGTGGAGCCCGGTACACCGGCCATCGTGGTGGCCGTGGACCGGGAGATCACCGCCACGGTGACCCTCTCCGAAACGGCCGACATCGTGATCTCCTCCGATCTCGTCCCCCGGGCGGTGAACTGGCGATGGCTCGACGGCCGGCTCCACGCTCCCGGCACGGAGAACGGGGAAGCCGACGGACACGGCGCGCGGGGCGCACTGACGCACGTGGTGGCAGCGGTCGAGACCGTGGGACGACTGCTGGCCGAACGCGGCCTGCCCATGCCCGGGCTGGACCTCTCGATCGGCAGCCGGCTGCATGACAACGGCCGCAAGTACGGCCTGGGGTCGAGCGGCGCGGTGACCGTGGCCACGATCGACGCCATCACGTCCCTGTGCGGACTGGACCTCTCACCCGACGCCCGGTACCGCCTGGCCGTGATCTCCTCGGTCGGGATCGACCCCGTGGGCTCCGGCGGTGACCTCGCCGCCAGTACCTGGGGCGGCTGGATCGCGTACCAGGCACCCGACCGGGCCTTCGTGCTCGACCTCACCCGCCGGTACGGCGTCGAGGAGGCGTTGCGCACGCCCTGGCCGGGCCACTCGGTCCGGAGGCTTCCGGCCCCGCGCGGCCTCGCCCTCGAAGTCGGCTGGACCGGCAACCCGGCCTCCACCGCCTCCCTCGTGTCCGGTCTGCACCGCCGGATCTGGCGCGGCACCGCGTCGCACCGCGCGTTCGTGGAGACCTCCACCGACTTCGTACGCGCCTCGATCACCGCTCTCGAGGCCGGCGACGACCAAAGCCTGCTGTACCAGATCCGCCGTGCCCGGCGGGAGTTGGCCCGCCTCGACGACGAAGTCGGGCTCGGCATCTTCACACCCGAGCTGACGGCCCTGTGCACGGTCGCCGAAACCGTCGGCGGTGCCGCCAAGCCGTCGGGCGCGGGCGGCGGCGACTGCGGCATCGCGCTGCTCGATGCCGAGGCCATGCACGACATCTCACATGTACGGCAGCGGTGGGCCGCGGCCGGGGTGCTGCCCCTGTCCGTCCGGCCCGCCCCGGAAGGGACCGAGAAATGAGCGCTCAGCGCAAGGACGACCACGTCCGGCTCGCCATCGAGCAGCAGGACACCCGCAGCGGGATCAACCAGTTCGACGAGGTGTCCTTCGTCCATCACGCCCTGGCCGGCATCGACCGGCCGCAGGTGTCCCTGGACACGACCTTCGCCGGGATCTCCTGGCAGGTGCCGCTCTACATCAACGCGATGACCGGCGGGACCGCCAAGACCGGTGTCATCAACCGAGGTCTGGCGAGAGCGGCCCGCGAGACCGGGGTGCCCATCGCGTCGGGCTCGGTGCACGCCTACCTGAAGGACCCGACGTGTGCCGACACCTTCCGCGTCCTGCGCCAGGAGAACCCCCACGGTTTTGTCATGGCAAATGTCAACGCGACGGCATCGGTCGACGACACCCGGCGTGCCCTCGATCTGCTGGAGGCCGACGCCCTGCAGATCCACGTCAACACGGCGCAGGAAACGGCCATGCCGGAAGGCGACCGGTCCTTCGGGTCCTGGGTCCCGCAGATCGAGAAGATCGCGGCGGCCGTTGACGTACCCGTGATCGTCAAGGAGGTCGGCAACGGCCTGAGCCGGGAAACCGTCCTGCTGCTGCGACAACTGGGGGTCCGCGCGGCGGACGTCGGCGGCCGGGGCGGCACCGACTTCGCCCGGATCGAGAACGGCCGGCGACCGCTCGGCGACTACGCGTTCCTCCACGGCTGGGGCCAGTCCACCGCCGCCTGTCTCCTGGACGCTCAGAGCGCCGGTCTTCCCGTGCTCGCCTCCGGCGGCGTCCGCCATCCCCTCGACGTCGCCCGCGCCCTGGCCCTGGGCGCCTCCGGCGTCGGGGCCTCCGGAGTGTTCCTGCGCACCCTGCTCGACGGCGGTCCCGAGGCGCTGATCGAGCAGCTCACGAACTGGCTGGACCAGCTCGCGGCCCTCCAGACCATGCTCGGCGCGCGCACTCCCGCGGACCTCGCGAGCAACGACCTGATCATCCACGGCACCCTCCGTTCCTTCTGCGCCGACCGGGGCATCGACACGGGGCGACTCGCCCGGCGTTCCCGATCGGCCGACACCCTCCACAACGCGACAGGAAAAGCACAGTGACCGACACACACGCCATTGCCAGGGTCCCCATGAAGTGGGTCGGACCCCTTCGAGTCTCCGGGAACGTCGCCAACACCGAGACCCACGTTCCCCTCGCCACCTACGAGACACCGCTGTGGCCCTCCGTGGGCCGCGGCGCGAAGGTGTCCATGCTCACCGAGCAGGGCATCGTCGCCACCCTCGTTGACGAGCGCATGACCCGCTCGGTGCTCGTCGAGGCGACCGACGCCCAGACCGCGTACACGGCCGCCCGCGCCATCGAGGCGCAGATCGAGGAACTGCGCGCCGTGGTCCGCAGCTGTAGCCGGTTCGCCGAGCTGCTCACCGTCCGGCACGAGATCGCGGGCAACCTGCTGTTCATCCGGTTCGAGTTCAGCACCGGCGACGCCTCCGGCCACAACATGGCCACGCTCGCCTCCGACAATCTGCTGACGCACCTGCTGCGGACCGTTCCGGGAATCTCCTACGGATCGATCTCCGGGAACTACTGCACGGACAAGAAGGCGACCGCGATCAACGGCATCCTCGGCCGCGGGAAGAACGTGGTCACGGAACTGCTCGTCCCGCGCGACGTGGTGGAAGGCGTCCTGCACACCACTGCCGCCAGGATCGTCCAGCTGAACATCCGCAAGAACCTGCTCGGGACCCTGCTGGCCGGCGGCATCCGCTCGGCCAACGCCCACTACGCCAACATGCTGCTCGGCTTCTACCTGGCCACCGGCCAGGACGCGGCCAACATCGTCGAGGGCTCCCAGGGCGTCACCCTGGCCGAGGACCGCGACGGTGACCTCTACTTCTCCTGCAATCTGCCCAACCTGATCGTCGGCACCGTGGGCAACGGCAAGGGCCTGGAGTTCGTGGAGACGAACCTGACCCGCCTCGGCTGCCGCGTGGACCGCGCCCCCGGCGAGAACGCGCGCCGGCTCGCCGTCATCGCGGCGGCGACGGTCCTCTGCGGCGAGCTCTCGCTGCTCGCGGCGCAGACCAACCCGGGTGAACTCATGCGTGCACACGTCGAACTGGAGCGCGACAACAAGACAGCAAAGGTCGGTGCCTGAACATGTCCAACGCCGCTTCCTTCGGAATCCACGATCTGTCCTTCGCGACGACCGAATACGTCCTGTCGCACGCGGCACTCGCCGAGTACAACGGCACGGAGATCGGCAAGTACCACATAGGCATCGGCCAGCGGTCGATGAGCGTGTGCGCCGCGGACGAGGACATCGTGACCCTGGGGGCCGCCGCCGCGGCCCCGATCATCGCCCGGCACGGTTCCGAACGGATCCGGACGGTGGTCTTCGCGACGGAATCCTCGATCGACCAGGCGAAGTCCGCCGGCATCTACGTGCATTCACTGCTCGGCCTGCAATCGGCCTGCCGCGTCGTCGAACTGAAGCAGGCCTGCTACGGAGCCACGGCCGCCCTGCAATTCGCCATCGGACTCGTACGACGCGACCCCGACCAGCAGGTCCTGGTGATCGCGAGCGACGTCTCCAAGTACGAACTGGACAGCCCCGGCGAGGCGACCCAGGGTGCCGCCGCGGTGGCGATGCTGGTCAGCGCCGACCCCGCCCTGGTCTCCATCGAGAACGCCTCGGGCCTGTTCACCGCCGACGTGATGGACTTCTGGCGGCCGAACTACCGCACCACCGCCCTCGTCGACGGGCAGGAATCCGTCGAAGCGTACCTGCAGGCGGTCGCAGGCAGCTGGAAGGACTACGGCGAGCAGGGCGGGCGCGGACTCGACGAGTTCGCCGCGTTCTGCTACCACCAGCCGTTCACAAAGATGGCCTACAAGGCACACCGCCACCTGCTCAACCACGCGGGCCACAGCGCCGACCAGGCTGACATCGAGCACGCCATCGGGCGGACCGTGGCCTACAACACCTCCATCGGCAACAGCTACACGGCCTCGGTGTACCTCGCTCTCGCCGCGCTGCTCGACCAGGCGGACGACCTGACCGACCGGCCCATCGGCTTCCTCAGCTACGGTTCCGGCAGCGTCGCCGAGTTCTTCGCGGGCACGGCCGTCCCCGGCTACCGCGAACACCTGCGGACCGCAGCGAACCTGGCGGCGATAGCCAGGCGCAAGCCGGTCGACCACGCCCGCTACCGCGAGCTGCACGAGCGGTCCTTCCCGGCGGACGGCGGGGACCACCCCACCCCGCAGGAGACCACCGGGCCCTTCCGGCTGGCCGGCGTCAGCGGTCACAAGCGCATCTACCAGGCGCGCTAGAACACCTGCGATCCCGAACACCTGCGGTCCCATGCGTGCGGGGGCAGCCTCCGCGGCTGCTCCCGCACGCGCCCGCCACGGCCGCAGGCCAGTTCTACCCACACCGTTCTCCATCCATTTGAGGGGAGGGCAGCCGTATGACCGACGTCAGGATTCTCGGTACGGGTGCCTATGTGCCGGAGCGAATCGTGTCCAATGACGAGGCCGCGGCGGCGGCGGGGGTCGACGACGCGTGGATCACCGACAGGACCGGCATCCGGGAACGGCGATGGGCTGCCGACGGCCAGGCCACCTCGGACCTGGCCACCGCCGCGGGGCGTGCCGCGCTGAGGTCGGCCGCCATCTCCGCCGAGGAGCTGTCCGTGATCGTGGTCGCCACGTCCACACCCGACCGGCCGCAACCGCCCACCGCCGCCTACGTCCAGCAGCGGCTCGGCGCGAGCGGCGCGGCCGCGTTCGACGTCAACGCGGTCTGCTCCGGCACGGTGTTCGCGCTCTCCGCGGCCGAGGGCGTACTCGCCCGCACCGGCGGCCATGCGCTGGTCATCGGTGCGGACCTGTACTCCCGCATCCTGAACCGGGCCGACCGCAGGACCGTGATCCTGTTCGGGGACGGCGCCGGAGCCGTGGTCCTGGGGGCGCCGGTCGACCACGGACCACGTGTCCGGCACCTCTCACTGCACTCGTTCGGCGAACTGTCGGGGCTCATCGAGGTGCCCGCCGGCGGCAGCCGCATGCCGGTGGACCGGACGGTCCTCGACGCGGGGCTCCAGTACTTCGCGATGGACGGGCGAGGCGTGCGGAACTTCGTCGGTGACCACCTGCCGCAGCTGGTCAAGGGATTCCTGCACGAATGCGGTGTCGCGCCCGACGACATCGACCACTTCGTACCGCACCAGGCCAACGGCACCATGCTGGACAGCGTCTTCGCCGACCTGGCACTGCCCCGCGCGACCATGCACCGCACCCTGACGCACTACGCCAACACGGGAGCCGCCTCCATCCCGATCACCCTGGACGCGGCCGCCCGCGCTGGCGCCTTCACCCCCGGCGACCTGATCCTCCTGGCCGGCTTCGGCGGCGGTATGTCGGCGGGATTCGCGCTGGTCGAGTGGTGAGAAGGCCCGGGCCGGTGGGGAAAGCGCCGTAGTGAAGTTCCATCCCGCGGTTGGACACTCTCCGTCTGCGCTGCGAGGGCGTGACCTTGCCGGTGCCGCTGGCGGGTCGCGAGTGGCGTGAGGTAGCCCCACTCGGGGTGTTTGCGTAGGCGCCTGCGGTTGTAGAAGGTCTCGATGAAAGAGAAGACCTCCGCCCGGGCGGTGGCGCGGTCGGGCCAGACCCGGGTGCCGATCTCCTCCTTCAGTACGGCGAAGAAGCTGGCGGCGGCGGCGTCATCGAAACAGGAGCCGACCCTTCCCATCGACTGCCGCATGTCCAACTTGCCTATCTCGCTGCGGAATTCACTCGACGTATATCCGCTGCCGCGGTCCGTGCGGAAGGCACGGCCGCGCTCCGGACCGCCTCGGCCGGCGGCCATCCGCAGCGCGGCCACCGGCAGTTCGGCGCGGTGGTGGTCGGCCATCGCGTAGCCGACCACCACGCGGGTGGCCAGGTCGATGCAGGTGGTCAGGAGGTCTTCGGCCCGCTTGCGAGTTCAACCTGAGTAATCCCCCTCCGCCGCAGGCCCGTTGTCGGGCCAGGCGCGCCCGACGGCGCGTGGCGGAGGGGGACTAGGCACCCGGTCGGTCCCGCGGGGTTCAGGGCGAGGGGGTGTCCGAGGGGTCCTGGGCGGCGTCCGATTCGGCGGCAGTGGCCGCGCTGTCGGCGGCGTCCACCTTCTGCTTCATCTCGCCGAGTTGGTCACCGCTGGCCGCGGTGGTGGCGGGCGCGGCGGCAGGCTGGGAGGCGGTGCCCGTCCCGCCCGTGTTCCCGCTGCCGCTCCCGCCGCATGCTGTGAGGGCGAGCGAGGCGAGCAGGACTGCGGCGGTGAGACCGGCGGCCCGCCGCAGCGGGCGGGCGGTGGCCGGACGTGCGGCCGTTGCGCGGGCGGTCATGGTGCGAGCGGTCACTTCGCGGTCGAGGTGCCGAGGCCCTGCGAGGAGCACCAGGTGGCCACGTCCTTCAGGTCGTTCTGCCGCTGGGTGAGCGTGGGCACCAGGCTCTTGCGATAGGTCAGGCGGTCGTTGAGGTAGCTGTGGACGGCGGTGTGCCCGGCGGCCTTGGCGTTGTCCACCCGCTGCTCCAGACGGGCGACCGAGCCGACCTCGGTGTTCGGGCCGTTCAGGCGGTTCAGCGCGTTCTGGATCCGCTGCTCGGTCTTGGGCAGGCGCTTGCAGATGTCCTTCGCGCCGTCGCCCTTGGGCGCGGGCAGGGTCTTCGGGGTCACCGCGGCCACCGGGGTGGCGTTGGTGGTCGCCGCCTGGGCGGGGCCGGCGAACGCGAACAGGGTGCCGCCGAGGGCGAGAGCACCGGCCGCGGCGGCGGCCTTGCGGTAGGAGCGCATGGTGAGTCCTCCAGTTGCCAGGGGTGGCAGATCCGGCCGGACCGTCGGGCGGCCCGGCTGAGCAGGACGGTAGAGGGCCTCTTTGTGGATTCCTTGTGAGCCGTGGACTCCTTGTGAGTCGCCGGGTCCGCGAGCCTCCGTTGCCCGCTCAGCCGCTCGCCACCGTGGACCTGATCCACTGGCGGCGGGTCGGCAGGGGCAGGGTCGGGGCGTCCGGGGCGACCAGCGGCAGGCGGATCTCGATGCGGCAGCCGCTACCGCTCGGCGGCTCGGTGACCGTGACCGTGCCCCGGTGCAGGGCCACCTGCTGGGCGACCAGGGTCAGCCCCAGGCCCGAGCCGGGGCTGTCCCGGCGGCGGTGGAACCGGTCGAAGACCGCCGCGCGGTCCTCGACCGGGATGCCCGGCCCGTCGTCATCCACGGCCAGGACCGCCTGCCCGGCCTCCCGGTGCAGTCCGAGCACGATCCGGGCCGGCAACCCGGGTCGGTGGCCGTGCACGGCGGCGTTGGCCAGCAGGTTGTCGCAGACGATCCGCAGCCCGGCCTCCCAGCCGTGCACCCGCAGTCCGCCGCCGTCCGGCCCGGCGAGGTCGGGAGCGGCCAGGGTGATAACCGCCAGCTCCGGCCGCCGTCGGCGAAGCTCGGCGACCGCCGCCGCGGCCGGCTCGGCCAGGTCCAGTGGTCCGAACGCCTCCTCCTCGACCAGGTCGCCGCGGGCCAGTGTGCGCAGCGCGGTCAGCAGGTCGAGCAGCCGTCGGTGGTCGTCGCGCAGGTCGGCGGTGATCTCCGCGCGGTCGCCCGGCGGCAGGTCGGGGTGCGCGCTGAGCACGTCCAGGTTGGTCTGCAGGCCCATCAGTGGGGTGCGCAGCTCGTGTGAGGCGGCGGCGGAGAACGAGCGGGCGGTCTCCAGCGCCTGTCCGGTGCGGGCGACCTGCTCGTCGTAGCGGGCCAGTGCGCTCTCCAGCGCGACCGCGAGCTCGTCCACCTCGCGGATCCCGCTGCGCCGGTGCCCGAAGTCGGCGGCGCCGGCGCGTGGGTCCAAGGCGGCGGCCCGGCGGCCGAGCCGGCTGAGCGGGGCGGTGGCACGCCGGGCCAGGGCGTAGGCGAGCAGGCCGGAGACCGGTGCGGCCAGCACGGCGGCCCACAGCATCCGTCCGCGTACCGCGGCCACTTGCGGGTCCGTCGCGGACACCGGCGCCGCGACCCAGAGCGTGCCGGGGTCGGCGCCGGTCACCTGCCGCGCCAGCACCCGCCAGGCGCGGCCCTGTGCGTGCACGGTGACCGGGCCGCCGGTGTTCCCGTGGGCGGGCTGCGGCAGCACCGAGGCGGGGCCCGGCATCGGGCCGCCCTGGGTGATCTGGTTGCCGTTCGCGTCCGCCACTCGGATGCCGACGTCCAGCGCGTCGTCCAGCAGGTTGCGGCGCTGGTTCTGTTCGACCCGGAGCCGGCCCTGTTGCGTCGCGTTCAGCAGCGCCCGGGAGGCGGGCAGCACGGCGTCGGCGCGGTCGCGCAGCTTGGAGTCCTGCTGGGCGCGCAGGTCGTGGGTGACCAGGCCGAGCAGCAGCGCGCCCGTGCCCAGCACCAGCAGCGGGACGAGCAGCGCGGCGCCGATCGCGATCCGGGTGGCAAGGCTCATCGAGCGCGGGGCGGGGGTCGCGCCGGTCACTGGTCCGCCTCCGGCATCCGCAGCACGAAGCCGACGCCGCGCACGGTGTGGATCAGTCGGGGTCGGCCGCCCTCCTCCAGCTTGCGGCGCAGGTAGCTGACGAAGGTGTCGACGGCATCGGTGCGGACCTCGAAGTCGTAACCCCAGACCCGCTCCAGCAACTGGTCGCGGGTCAGTACCAGGCCGGCGTTGCGGGCGAGGTACTCCAGCAGCTCGAACTCGCGGCGGGTCAGCCGCACCGGTCGGCCGTCCCGGCGCGCCTCGCGGGCGGCGGGCTCGATCTCCAGCGGTCCGACCCGCAGCACCTCTCCGCCCGGTCCGTCGAGTCGGTCGCGCGCACCCGCGCCGGCCGGCGGGCGGCGGCGCAGCAGGGCGTGCAGCCGCAGCACCAGTTCCTCCAGTGCGAACGGCTTGATCAGGTAGTCGTCGGCGCCCGCCTGCAGGCCGGCCACCCGGTCGGCCAGTTCGTCCAGTGCGGAGAGCATCAGCACGGGCGTGTCGACGCCCTGGTCGCGCAGTCGGCGGCAGACCTCGGTGCCGGTCAGGTCGGGCATCGAGACGTCGAGCACCAGCACGTCCGGCGGCTCGGTGGCAACCAGCTCCAGCGCCGCCCGCCCGCCGTCCGCCGAGCGCACGGTGAAGCCGCTCAGCCGCAGGCCGCGCTCCAGCGACCGGCGGATCGTGTTGTCGTCGTCCACCACCAGCACGGTCCCGGTGCTGTCACCGACCGCCATCGGCCCTCTCCTCGCTGCCGCCCGGCCGTTTGCCGGGCCCCACGATGGCACGGGCTGATGAGAGTTTTCTCATCGAAGTCGGGGCCCGTGTGAGTGTGTGGGGTGGTGCCGGCGGGATGGGCGGCAGCGGGCTGGTCGAGGACGGGTGGTCGCTGAGCTCGACTCCTCTCGGCCGGTGTGATGGGTCTTGGCCGCGACTGCGACCGTCGGCGCTGTGCATGTCACCACACCGCAGCACGCTGGGGCGGCGTCGGAACGCCGGGGCCTGCGGCCGGTGTGGCGGACGCGGCCCACGGCAGCGCGTACCAGGAGAGCACGGCGAGAACGGCTGCGCTCGGCAACTCGGCGACGTAGGCGAGCAGTTGCGCGAGCTGGTAGTCGGAGCCGCGATGTGCCGACCACAGGTCGAAGAACGCGTCCAGGCCCAGCAGGACGGCGGTGGCCGAGGCCATCGGACTGGTGGCCGGGTGGCGGCGACGCACCAGCCGGGCCAGCAGGAACAGCGCCGCGACCTCCATGACGTCCAGCCACACCCAGGAGTTGGAGAGGTTTCGTGCGCCGAAGCGCCCCTTCACCGACATCGCGAGCACGACGATCCATGGCATCAGCAGGACACCCGCCGTATGGAACGCCATCGGCAGCCAGCGCCGGATTGCCGCCTCGCGGGCTGCGATCCGCCTCCGAAAGGTGTGGGTCGGCATCGTCGTGTGCCTTTTCCTTCGTGGTAGTTGGGTTCCAAGCCGTGTGTCGGCCGGCCTGCTGCTCCTACGTGAAATACCTACTCGGGCGACGTCCTGCCCGGTTCACCGTTGTGCGGGCGGGTTCGACGGCGCCGGGACGTCGATCACGACGGCGCTGCCCCGGGTGACCGCGTCGCCGGAGGCGGGCAGTTGGCCACAAACGCGACGAACGGGCGGCCCCGGTGTGGGGCAGGCGCCCTCCACCACCCTGGACACCCGCAGTCCGGAGCTCTGCACGCTCAGTCTGGCCTCGGCGACACTTTTGCCTGCCAGATCCGGCACTCGGACGGCTCGCCCCCCGGATGGCGAGCCGTCCGCCGAGTACGCCCCGGCGGCCGCGCACACGGCTGCGCACAGCACCACGGCAAGGACGACACGTCTCGCCCGTCCGCCACGCTGCGGACCGCGGGTGCGCTGGACCCGACCGGGCGCGGGCTCAACCGGTGCCGAGGCATGGTCCGAGGCAGGCGGAGTCCGACAGGTCGTGAGCACGTCGCTCGCGTGCGTGCGGGCGACGACGGCGGCCAGCGTGTGGGCTACGGCGATGCGCATCTCGGCGGCGGTCTGGTAGCGACGGTGACGGTCCTTCGCCAAAGCCGGCAGTACGAGACCGTCGCACACGTCCGGCAGCTCCGGCGCGTATGTCGAGGGCGGCCGCGGCTCCTCGTTGACGTGTTGCCACGCCACCGCGACGGGCGTTTCGCCGGTGAACGGCGGCCTCCCGGTCAGCAGCTCGTAGAGCAGGCAGCCCGCGGAGTACAGATCCGAGCGCACGTCTACCGACTCGCCGCGCGCCTGCTCGGGCGACAGATACGCCGCCGTACCGATGACCACGGAGCCCTGGGTCAGCGCCATCGCGTCCGTCGCGAGGAATTGGGCGATGCCGAAGTCCATGACCTTGGTCTGCCCGTCCCAAGTCACCATCACGTTCGCGGGTTTGACGTCACGGTGCACGATGCCTTGGGCATGGGCGCGTTCCAGTGCCTCCAGCACGCCGAGCGTCAGTTCCAGGGCCCGCGCGGCCGGCAAGGGCGGGCCCTGGCGCAGCATCTCGTCAAGGGTGCATCCCTGGACGTACTCCATGACCAGGTACGGCAGCACCCCCTCACCCAGCGCCTCCTCGCCGCTGTCGAAGACGGCAACGATCGAGGAGTGGTTGAGCGAAGCCGTGGAGAGGGCCTCCCGCCGGAACCGGAGCAGCGAGGTGGGGTCGGTGGCCAGATCCGGTCGGAGGGCTTTCACTGCCACCAGGCGGTCAAGACGCCGGTCTCGAGCCAGGTGCACCTCTGCCATACCCCCGCGCCCCAAGAGCGCCAAGACCGTGTACCGCCCGCCCAGGACGTGCCCTGGTTCCATCGCACCTGTCCTCACCCGTGTCGAGACGTGAGCGCCGCCGTCTCACGCCCAGCAGGTCCGGGCACGGTACTAGGCATTCTTGTGAGATCTCTGTGAAAGCGCCGGTGTGCCAGTGGTGCCCCTGGCCGGGCTCTTTCCCTTCCCTTTCGCGGTCCCCGAATGTGGCCGTCACCGGCACCAGCCGCCCGCCCGAGCCGCCGCGACGCAAGAGGGGCAGCGGGGTCGGGCTTGAGGCGGGCGACGTGCTCGCGGGCGATGACGGTCTCGAACAGGTCGGCGAGACCGGCCGCGGCGAGGCCCGCTCGGACGACCTGGCCGTCGTTGACCGAGGCCACGGCCACCGGCACGCGGCCGGCCAGGTGGCGTGCGACGCAGTGACACGCGCTACCGGTTGGACCAGGTGGGCGAGGATGAGTCCGCTGGCCGACCTCACGGCCCTGCGCGAGCGCTGTCGCTGGCTGTCAGCCAGTCAGCCGAGATCGAACACGGCGGTGACGGGTGCGTGGTCGGACCAGCGGTCGGCGTGGGTGGCCGCCCGCTCGACGTAGGCTTCGACGGCCTTGGCGGCGAGGCCCGGGGTGGCGACCTGGAGGTCGATGCGCCAGCCGGAGTCGTTGTCGAAGGCGCGGCCGCGGTAGGACCACCAGGAGTAGGGGCCGGTGCGGTCGGGGTGGAGGGCGCGGACGACGTCGACGTAGCCGGCCTCGTCGTAGACGCGGGAGAGCCAGGCGCGTTCCTCGGGGAGGAAGCCGGCGGACTTCTGGTTGGCCTTCCAGTTCTTGAGGTCCTCGGGGCGGTGGGCGATGTTCCAGTCGCCGCAGACCACGACCTCGCGGCCGTCGGCGGCGGCGCGGGCGCGCAGGGCGGTGAGGTGGACGAGGAATTCCGCCATGAAGCGTTCCTTCTCGTCCTGGCGCTCGGTGCCGACTTCGCCGGAGGGCAGGTAGAGGCTGGCGACGGTGAGGCCCGGCAGGTCGATTTCCAGGTACCTGCCCGAATTGTCGAATTCCTCGGAGCCGAATCCGATCGTGCTGCGCTGCGGCTCCCGGCGGGACAGGATGGCGACGCCGGCCCGGCCCTTGGCGACCGACGGGGCCCAGAGCGCGTGCCAGCCGTCCAGGTCGCGCAGTTCGACGGGCAGCTGCCCGGGTTCGGATCGCACCTCCTGGAGGCAGATCACGTCCGCCTCGGTGCCGGCCAGCCACTCCACGAAGCCCTTCTTGGCGGCGGCCCGGATTCCGTTCACATTCACACTCGTCACCACGATCACCCGGGCAGCCTACCCATTGGCCCAGCCCGCCCCGCAGCGTGACGCGCGGCCGCGGGCCGTCCCGAAGGGCTGTCGTGAACGTGGCATGAATGTTCGCGACGGTCGCACCGAGCCCTGTCATTGGTCTTGACCATCTCCGGACGGAACACCTAGGGTCGCTTACTGCAAGGACCTTTAATAAAGAAGGACGGATAAAGGCCCGCTCTCCCACCTGCCGCAACAGCGGGCAGTGGGCCCGGGATCCGCCCTCCTTGTCGTAGGGCGGACAAGACCAGGTGGAGGACGCGGTGGGGACGACAGGACAGCTTTCGGCGGTGCCGGAACCGAAGTACTGGCACCTGCGCACGGTGCTGCTGCGGGCCATCGACACGGAGTTCTCCACCGGCCAGGTCCTGCCCAACGAGCGCGAGCTGTCCGCCCGCTTCGGGGTGGCCCGGGCGACGCTGCGGCAGGCCCTGGACCAGCTGGAGCTGGAGGGCCGACTGGTCCGTCGCCGGGGAATCGGCACCCTGATCGCCGCCCCGCGGGTCGGCGTCCCCGTGAACCGGCAGGAGGAGGGCTGGCCCGGCGCCGGCCGCAGCCAGTCCTGGCGCACGGTCGACTGCACCACCGCCCCCGCGTCCGCGCAGCTGGCCAAGGGCCTCGGCATCGCCGAGGGCGCCACCGTGCACACCGTCCGCCGGGTCCGGCTGGTCGAGGGCCGCGCGATGGCCAGCGAGTCGCTGCACGTCCCGGCCTCCGCCCTGCCGCACCTGCCCGGCTTCCGTGCCGAGGGCGACCGCGCCCGTTCGGTGCTGCGCCAGCTGGAGCGCCTGGAGGTCGACGGTGAGTCCCGGGCCGTCGAGCTGGGCGTCGCCGAGGCCGACGAGGCCGTGCTGCTGGAGCGCCCCCCGGGCACCCCGGTGTTGGTCATGACCACCCAGTACGCCGCCGGCGGCCGTCTGGTGGCGCTCGCCGTCTCCACCTACCGGGCGGACACCTGCAAGCTGACCTTCGGCGAGACCGGCCTGGTCGAGGTCACCCCGGTCGGCGCGACCACCGAGGTCCGCACCGCCTCCTGAACCGTTTCGCACCCACCCTCGGAGAACGGCCCGGACGCCCGACTGGCGTCCGGGCCACTGTCGTCGACGGCCGGGCGGTACGCCTCACACCCGGGGCGGGTCGACCGCGAAGAGCTGGTCCTCGACGTGGTCCAGGGCGACCCGCAGGGCGCCCATCGAGACGACCTCGGAGCCGAGGGCGGCCAGTGCCACCTCGGGGGCGCGGAGGGTGAACTGGGCGAGGCGTTCGCGCAGCGGTTCCAGCACGCCGTCCAGGCCGGCCGCCCAGCCGCCGATGACCACCAGCTGGGGGTCGATGGCCAGGACCAGGGCGGCGACGCCCTGGACGAGCCGGGTGAGGAAGCGGTCCATGGCGACCTTGGCGACCTCGTCGCCCTCCCGGGCCAGCCGCAGGACCCGGGCGACGGCGGCCTCGTCCAGCGGGTTGAGCGGCTTGCCGGTGGTGGAGAGCAGCCGCTCGGGGGTGACCTCCTGGCCGAGCAGGTGCAGGGCACCGATCTCGCCGGCGGCGCCGCCGTAGCCGCGGTGCAGTCTGCCGTTGATCAGGGAGCCGGCGCCGGGGCTGAGGCCGGCCATCACGAAGACCACGTCGTCGGCGCCGACCGCCGCGCCCTGCCAGTGTTCGGCGATGGCGGCGAGGTTGGCGTCGTTCTCGATCAGGACGGGGCAGCGGAAGGAGCGGCGCAGCCGGGCGCCGAGGTCGAGGCCGGTCCAGCCGGGCATCGCGGTGCCGAGCCGGATGGTGCCCTCGCGGTCGACGATGCCGGGGGTGCCGATGCCGACGGCCCACAGGTTGTCCCGGGAGATGCCCGCCTTGCGCAGGACCTCGGCGACGGCGGTGCGGACGGCGGTGAGCCGGTCCTCGGCCTCCAGGGTCTCGTCGACCGGCTTGAAGTGACTGCCCACCACCTCACCGGTGAGGTCGGCGAGGATGACCCGGACGTCGTGGACGCCGATCTCGATGCCGAGGATGTGCCCGGCCTCGGCGCGGAAGCGGAACCAGCGGGCCGGGCGGCCGCGGCGGCCGGTACCCGGCTGGCCGTCCTCCCGGGGCTGCTCGACCTCGGCGACGAGGCCGGTCTCGACCAGGCCCTCGATCACGCCCTCGACGGTCGGCCGGGAGAGCCCGGTCTCGCCGACGAGTTGGGTGAGGGTCACCGAGTGGCCGGTCCGCAGCGCCCGAAGCGTGACCGCGGCGTTGATCCGCCGCAGCAGCGAGGAGTCTCCTCCGGTGAGCCGATCCGCCAATGCGATGCCCTTCGCCGTTCGCGCGACTGCCCTGGCGCGCGGTGTCGAGTGCGCGGAGCCCACCGAATGGCCCGCGGGGGTCTGTCCCCGACGTGCGGTACGGGCGACGCTGGGCCGCCTGCACCAGGGCCGGGGGAAGCAGTGGGGAGCCTACCCGGGGACCGTGCCGGGCGGCGAGGATTCCCGCAGCTCACCCGGGCTTCGGTATCGAAATGGTACGGATCGGGTGGCGGTACGTGACCCGGGGCTTCACCCCTCGGGCACGGATGGCCCGCACACCGGGCGCAGCCCCCGTACGGCCCAGCGGGAGCGCACCGACAGCAGCGAGCCGACGCTCAGCCAGGAGCACGCCGAGAACGCGCTGACCACCGAGCCGGCCGAACCGATGGACAGCACGCTGCCGACCGAGCCGATCGAGAGGACGGAGCCGACCGAGCCGACGGACAGCAGCGAGCCGATGGAGCCGAGGGAGGCGATGGAACCGAGCGAGGCCCGGGAGCGGATCGAGCGCACGGGAGCGGGAGCGGCCATGTGCCCGATCGTAGCGCCGGTGCCGTCAGGCCACCTGCGGTCAGGCCACCTGCGGTCAGCCCACGCGCCGTCAGTCCACCCGCCGTCAGTCCACCCGCGCGACGAACAGCCCCTGCCCGAGCAGCCCCATCGGGTGCCCGTCCGCAGGAAGGGTGAGCACCGTCGGGCAACCCGCGGTGGTGAGGGCGGCCCGCCACTGCGGGGCCGGGTGGCCGGTGAAGCCCCGGTGGGCGCCGGTGATCAGCAGGTCGAGCTGTTCGGCGACGGGGGCGAGCAGCAGCAGCCGGCCGCCCGGGGCGAGCTGGTCGACCAGCGCCGGGACCTCCTCCTCGGGCCGGCCGACGGCGGTGGCGACGACGATGTCGTAGCGTCCGCCGTCGGGGGCGAGGTGGTGTTCGGCGTTCTGCCGGGGGCGGGCGGCGAGGGCGCGGGCGACGGCCGTCTCGCTGCCGTCGCGGTCGAGTTCGAGGATCCGCGGCGGCTGCGGCCCCGGGTGGGCCTCGACGGTGGCGCGGACGAGGGTGCCGAGGGCGGTGCCGAGGTAGCCACGGGCGGCGGACCAGCGGACCGGGGCGGCGGCCGGGCGGGGGTCCTCTTCGCCGGTGAGCAGCTTGGGCAGCCGTAGGGCGCCGCGCCGGACCCGGTCGAGGACGGCGGCGGTGCCGAGGCCGTCGGTCCAGCTGTCGACGGCGGGCCGCCAGGCCTCCCGGACCTCGGCGGAGCTGAGTTCGGGGGCGCCGTGGTAGATCGGGCCCTGGGCGCCGCCGTCCCGGCGGGTGATCAGGCCGTGCCGGGCGAGGGCGTCGAGCCAGTGGCCGACCCGGGGGCGCTGGGCGGGGGTGACCAGGGCGGTGGCGAGGAGTTCGGCCTCGGAGCGGCCGTGTCCGGGGTCGGTGAGCACTCCGGCCTGCTGGAGGGTGTGCAGCAGCGCGGTGAGGACGGCCCGGTCGAGATGGGCGCCGAACTCGGTGAGCTGCGCGGCGGTGATGCCGATGCTGTGCTTCCAGGCGGCGGCGGTGGCGGCCTCGGTGTCGGCGCGCAGCCGGCGGTCGGCGGCTTCGGAGCGGCTGTCCGGGGCGCGCAGGTGGGCGAGGACGGCGCCGAGGGCGTCGACGGCGGCGTAGACGTCGTCCTGCCGGGGTTCGGGGCCGACGTGCAGGACGAGTCGGAGGGCGCCGAGGTCGTGGTCGGCGAGGCCCGGTTGCCTGCTGAGCCGCCAGAGCAGGGCGGAGGGCAGGCTGAGGTGGGTGGTGCCGTTGGCGGCGAGGGCGGTGAGCTGCTCGTCGGGCCGCTGGTCGGGGTCGGCGCAGTGCACGGTGCCGCCGGCCAGCAGGGTGGCGAGGGCGAGTTCGACGGCGAGGTCGGTGGCGGGGTGCAGCACGGTGTGCCGGATGGGCGGCGGGCCGAGGACGCCGGCCCAGTGCCGGAGCCGTTCCTCGGCGGCGCGGGCGGTGGAGGGCGGCAGGGCGGCGTGTTCGGCGACGCGCTCGGCGAGGGCCCGGGGCAGGCCGCCCGGCGGGGAGACGCCGAGCAGCAGGCCGATGCCGCTGATCGCGCGTCCGTCGGCGACGACGGCGGGCCGGTCGCCGAACTCGCGCAGCGCGCTGACCAGCGCAGGGGTCGGGGCCAAGGTGATCACTCCGGGGTGCGGGGGAGAAGCCGCACCACTGAACCATGGGTCCGGGCCGGTGAGCGGGGCCTACGGGTAATAATTCCGTAATGATTTTCATATCGGCCAGCCAAGCGGTGGCAGCGATCCCGGCACGAACACGCCGGAACTGCACATTCCGGAACCGCTGCGCGATCCCTTGACAGGTGGTTCGGGTGCTGGATTACTTGGCCTGGGCTTGCCCTGACCGAACGATCGGTTGGGCTCCGAGCCTCGGCCGACCTGCGGAGGAGCGACGATGACCGGCAGCGCACCCGACCCGGACCGACGCCTGGGCGAGCCGATTCCACCCGCCCTGCTGGACGCCGGCGAGCGGATGGGCGTCGACGAACTGCGGGCCCACCAGCTCGACCGGCTGCGGGCCACCCTGCGGCACGCCTACGACCACGTCGAGCTCTACCGCCGCAAGTTCGACGCCGCCGGGGTGCACCCGGAGGACTGCCGCACCCTGGCGGACCTCGCCCGCTTCCCCTTCACGACCAAGGCCGACCTGCGCGAGGGCTACCCCTTCGGCATGTTCGCCGTCCCGATGGAGCGGGTCCGCCGGATCCACGCCTCCAGCGGCACCACCGGGCGTCCGACCGTGGTCGGCTACACCGAGAACGACCTGTCCATGTGGGCCGACGTGGTCGCCCGCTCGATCCGCGCGGCCGGCGGCCGGCCCGGCCACAAGGTGCACATCGCCTACGGCTACGGGCTGTTCACCGGCGGCCTGGGTGCCCACTACGGCGCCGAGCGGGCCGGCTGCACCGTCATCCCGGCGTCCGGCGGGATGACCGCCCGCCAGGTGCAGCTGATCCAGGACTTCCGCCCCGAGATCATCATGGTCACCCCCTCCTACCTGCTGACCCTGCTGGACGAGTTCGAGAGGCAGGGCCTGGATCCGCGCGCCAGCTCGCTGCGGATCGGCATCTTCGGCGCCGAGCCCTGGACGGAGGAGATGCGGCGCGAGATCGAGGAGCGGCTCGACCTGCACGCCGTCGACATCTACGGCCTCTCCGAGGTGGTCGGCCCCGGCATCGCCCAGGAGTGCGTGGAGACCAAGGACGGGCTGCACATCTGGGAGGACCACTTCTACCCGGAGGTGGTGGACCCGTTCACGGATGAGGTGCTGCCCGAGGGGGAGGGCGGCGAACTGGTCTTCACCTCGCTCACCAAGGAGGCGCTGCCGGTCGTCCGCTACCGCACCCGCGACCTCAGCCGGCTGCTGCCGGGTACCGCGCGGCCGGGCTTCCGGCGGATGGAGAAGGTGACCGGGCGCAGCGACGACATGATCATCCTGCGCGGGGTCAACCTCTTCCCGACCCAGATCGAGGAGATCCTGCTGCGCACCCCGGGCGTCGCCCCGCACTTCCAGCTGCGGCTGACCCGGGAGGGGCGGCTGGACCGGCTGGCCGTCCGGGTGGAGGCCCGCCCGGAGGCGTCCGCCGAACTGCGTGAGGCGGCCCGGACGGAGATCGTCCGGGCGGTGAAGGACGGGGTGGGCGTGACGGTCGCGGTCGAGGTGGTGGACCCGTACACGCTGGAGCGCTCGGTCGGGAAGATCAAGCGGGTGGTGGACGAGCGGCCGCGCTGAGGCGACCGCGTCGGGCCCTCGGCCGCGCTGAGGGACGGCGGAGGCGCACGGCTGTCCGGGGGGTGATGCCGTGCGCCTCCGACGTCTACAGAAATGTAGACGCTCAGTGGGTGGTGAGTCCAGCCGTCCGGCGGTGCGCACGCGCGGACAGCGCCAGCGCCACCCCCATCAGCACCGCGAGCGCCAGGCTGACCGGGCCGGTGCCCAGTCCGATGCCGCCGCGGTCGGCGCCGACGCCCAGCCAGTCCGCGAACGAGGCGCCCAGCGGGCGGGTCAGCACGTACGCCCACCAGAACCCGGCCACCGGGCCCACCCAGCGGGCCCGCGAGGCCACCGCCGGGATCGAGATCAACACCGCGAAGCCCAGCCCGGCCACCAGGTAGCCCAGGTGCAGGGTGGCCGCCGTCAGGTCGCCCAGCGCCGTGCCCAGCGCGAAGGTCAGCAGCACGGCCGCCCAGTAGAACAGCTCCCGGCGCAGCCCGGTCACCCGGTCGATCGCCAGCGAGCCCTCCACCCGGTGCCAGAGCAGGAACAGCGCCGCCAGCGCCACCGCCAGCGAACCCGCCGACAGCGCGTACGGGACGCCCAGGGCGACGTGCGCCACGTCGGCGACCATCGTGCCGAACACGCTGACCATGACCACCACGGCCCAGTACAGCCCGGTCACGCAGCGGCGGGTCCGCAGCTGGACCAGGAGGGTCACGACGAGCAGCAGCCCGGCGGCGGCCACCGCCAGGACCGGGTCGAAGGTCTTGGCGAGGAAGTCGGAGAGGGTCTCGCCCAAGCCGGTGGTCAGCACCTTCACCAGCCAGAACCAGCCGTCCACGGACGGGACCTTGCTGGCGCCGGGGCGGGCGGTGCGGCCGGGGGCGGGGCGGGTCGTCGTCGCGTGCGCCATGTCAGCCCTCGGAGCCGTCGGAGGTGTCGGAGCCGGCCGAGGCGCCGGCTGACGCGCGGCCCGGGTCGGTGGTGTTGGACGTCAGCTCGCCGCTGGTGCCGTCCACCGTCACCAGGTGGCGCACGCCGTCCCGGCCGACGACCGTCACGGCCCAGGCGGCGCCACCGCCCTGCTCGGTGACCCGGCGCAGCGACTCGGCGCGGCCGCCGGGGACGGCGGCCTGGGCCTTCTCCAGGGCGGCGGAGGCGCCCAGCGAGGGCAGCGCGGCCGGGGCCACACCGTGCCCCTGCCCGTGCCCGTGCTGACGGTCGTGCCCGTGCCCCTGCTCGCGCCCCGGCCCGTCCGTGCGCCGGGACCCGTCCGCGTGCCCGTACCCGTGGCCGTCCTCGGACCGGGCCGCCGCCTCGCGGTGCCCGCGCCCGCCCTCCCCGTGCCCCTCGTGGGCCGCCGCGGCGACCGCCAGCCCGCCCGCACCGAGCAGCGCCACCGTCACCACCCCGGCCGCCAGCCGGCGCTCCCGCCCGTCCGCCCAGGCCCGCAGCCGGGCCGCGCGACGGCGCCGGGCCGTCAGCGGCGGCACCTCGGGGAGCTCCGGCTCCTCGCCGGTCGACGGGGTGCCGGGAGACAGGGGATCGGTCATCGGGCGTACTCCTTGCCTGGAAGTGCTGCGCTGCGCTCCGCGCCCGGCGATCATGGCGGACCGTACCTGAACCCCCGCTTAAGCCCGACCGGCAAATGGTGAGCGGCGATCCGAGCCCGGACGAGATCGCTCACGATCACCTGGCACCCTGAGCGGATGCACATACTCGTCGTGGAGGACGAACAGCGGATGGCCACCGCGCTGCGGCGCGGACTGGAGGCCGACGGCCACACCGTCGACGCCGCCCACAACGGCCCCGAGGGACTCGCCCTCGCCGAGCGCCACCCCTACGACGTGATCGTCCTCGACATCATGCTGCCCGGCCTCAACGGCTACCGGGTCTGCGCCCGGCTGCGCGCGGGCGGCTGCCGGGCCGGCATCCTGATGCTCACCGCCAAGGACGGCGAGTGGGACGAGGCCGAGGCCCTGGACACCGGCGCCGACGACTACCTCTCCAAGCCGTTCTCCTTCGTCGTCCTGCTCGCCCGGCTGCGCGCCCTGCACCGGCGGGTCGACCAGCAGCGCCCCCGGCTGCACACCCTCGGCGACCTCGTGCTGGACGCCAACGCCCGCACCTGCACCCGGGCCGGCACCCCGACCCACCTGACCGCCCGCGAGTTCGCGATCCTGGAGCACCTGGCCGCCCGCGCCGGGACGGTCGTCTCCAAGCGCGAGATCCTCGACCACGTCTGGGACGCCGGCCACGACGCCGACCCGAGCATCGTCGAGGTGCACGTCCACGCCCTGCGCCGCAAGATCGACGCCCCCTTCGGCCGCTCCGCCCTGCAGACCATGCGCGGCGCCGGCTACCGGCTCGACCCGGACGGCGGCTGAGATGCGCCGACTCCCGCACTGGGCGAGCCGGTTCGTGCCCCGTACGGTGCGCGCCCGGGCCACCGCGGCGGCCGGAACCGTGCTGGCCGCCGCGCTTGCCCTGGCCGGGGCCGGACTGCTCGCCGCGGTCCACGCCGAGCTGGTCGCCTCGGCCGCCTCCGCCACCCGACAGCAGGCCGAATCGGTCGCCCAACTCGCCCTCCAGGGACGGCTGCCGGCCGTCCTGCACACCGGGCACGGTACCGACTTCCTCCAGGTCGTCGACGCCCGCGGCACCGTGCTGGCGGCCAGCCCCAACCTGGCCGGCCGCGCCGCCCTCGCCACCGAACCGCGCACCGGCTCGCTCACCACCGACCAGGTCGACCCGCTCTACGACCACCACCGCCAGCGGCTCACCGTCGTCGCCGCCGACACCCCCGGCGGGCCGGTCACCGTCTACGCGGGCGCCTCGCTGCGCGCCGCCGACGAGGCGATGGACATCACCCAGGCCGGGCTGGCCGTCGCCTGCCCGCTGCTGCTGCTCACCGGCGTGGTGGTCACCTGGAAGGTCACCGGGCAGGCGCTGCGGCCGGTGGAGGCGATCCGCGCCGAGGTCGACGCCATCACCGGCCAGGACCTGCACCGGCGCGTCCCCGAACCCGGCACCGCCGACGAGATCGCCCGGCTCGCCGCCACCATGAACGCGATGCTCGACCGGCTGGAGGCCTCCGGCCGCCGGCAGCGGCAGTTCATCGCCGACGCCTCGCACGAACTGCGCAGCCCGCTCGCGGTGCTGCGCACCCAGCTGGAGGTCGCCGACACCCACCCCGACCAGGCCGTTCGCGCCGAACTGGTGCACGGCGCCCTGGCCGACACCGACCGGCTGCAGAACCTCGCCACCGACCTGCTGCTGCTCGCCCGCCTCGACGCCGGCGGCGCCGACGAGCGCCCCCGTCAGCGGATCGACCTCACCGACCTGGTCGCCACCACCGTGCCGGCCCGCCCGTTCGGCCCGCACCGCCGCACCACCGACCTCGCCCCGGACGTCACCGTCGAGGGCATCCCGCTCTGGCTCGGCCGGCTGCTCACCAACCTGCTGGACAACGCCGAGCGGCACGCGGCCGGCACCGTGCACGTCCGGCTGTCCACCGACCCGGCGCGCGGCCTGGCCCTGCTGGACGTCGAGGACGACGGCCCCGGCATCCCGCCCGCGGACCGGGAGCGCGTCTTCGAACGCTTCACCCGGCTGGACGACGCCCGCTCCCGCGACCACGGCGGCACCGGCCTGGGCCTGTCGATCGCCCGCGACATCGCCCGCCACCACCACGGCACCCTCACCGTCACCCCCAGCGCGGCCGGCGCCCGGCTCACCGCCGCGATCCCCCTTGCGGCCGACCCGGCGGCGGACGCCTGAGCGGCCCCCCGGCGGCCGATGCCCGAACGGCTGACGGCCGAGCGGCCGATGTCCGAGCGGCCGACGCCCGAGCGGCCCCGGGACCCGTTCGGCGCAGCAGGGATCGTGGTGGCGGCCGATGCTTCCCAGACTCGGAGGACGAGGGGGTGGACTCGACCGGAGAGGCATCTTCATGAGCATCGGGCTTCGTCGCATCCTCGCGGTGACCGCAGTGGTCTCCCTCGGCCTGGGCGCCGCGTCCTGCGGCAGCGCCAAGCAGTCCTCGTCGGGCGGCGGTTCGTCGGGCTCCGCCGCCGCGGGCGCCGGGGCGAGCGGCACCGTGGCGGTGGGGGCGGTGCGGATCGGCCTGCTGCTGCCCGAGAGCAAGACCACCCGCTACGAGCAGTTCGACCGCCCGCTGATCGAGCAGAAGATCAAGCAGCTGGCACCCGAGGCGCAGATCGACTACTACAACGCCAACCAGGACGCGACCCTCCAGCAGACCCAGGTGGACACCGCCCTCACCAAGGGCGACAAGGTGCTGATCCTGGACGCGGTGGACGCCAAGTCGATCCAGTCCTCCGTCCAGAAGGCTCACGACGCGGGCGTCAAGGTGCTCGCCTACGACCGGCTCGCCCAGGGCCCGGCCGACGCGTACGTGTCCTTCGACAACCACAAGGTCGGCGAACTCCAGGGCCAGGCCCTGGTGGCGGCGGTCGGAGGCAAGTCGGGCTCGGGCGAGATCTTCATGATCAACGGCTCGCCCACCGACCCCAACGCGGCCGACTTCAAGGCCGGTGCGCACAGCGCGATCGACGGCAAGCTGAAGATCGGCAAGGAGTACGACACCCCCCAGTGGGACCCGAACACCGCCAACCAGGAGGCCGCCGCCGCCATCACCGCGATCGGCGGGGCCAATGTGGTCGGCGCCTACTCGGCCAACGACGGCATGGCCGCGGGCGTCGCGACCGCCCTCAAGGCGGCCGGCCTGAGCGTCCCGCTCACCGGCCAGGACGCCCAGCTCGACGGCATCCAGCGGATCGTGGCCGGCACCCAGACCATGACGATCTACAAGCCGTTCAAGCCGGAGACCGACATCGCCGGGCAGATGGCCGTCGCGCTGGCCGCGGGCAAGTCCCTGGACTCCACCCTGGCGCCGACCACGGTCACCAACGGCAGCGGCCACAAGATGCCGGCCAACCTGATCACCCCGGTCGTCGTCGACAAGAACAACATCAAGACCACCGTGGTCCAGGACGGCCTCTACACCGTCGCCCAGATCTGCACGCCGGACTACGCCGACGCCTGCAAGAGCGCCGGCCTCCAGTAGTCGGCCGCACCGCGGCCGCCGGCGGCCCTCCGAAGCCGGCAGCACCCTCCGAAGCCGAACCGCCCCGCCCCCACCACCGGGGCGGGGCAAGGAAGTTGGTCACTGTGGCAGGTGAGACCGTACTGGCCCTGCGCGGGGTCTCCAAACGGTTCGGCGCCGTCCAGGCGCTCACCGACATCGAACTGGAGGTGCACACCGGCGAGGTGCTGGCCCTGGTCGGCGACAACGGCGCCGGCAAGTCCACCCTGGTCAAGGCGATCGCCGGAGTACACCAGCCCGACGAGGGCGCCATCGAGTGGCAGGGCCGGCCGGTGGGCATCCACCGGCCGCAGGACGCCCAGCAGTTGGGCATCGCCACGGTCTACCAGGACCTCGCGCTGTGCGACAACCTCGACGTGGTCGGGAACCTCTTCCTCGGCCGCGAGATCCGCCGCTTCGGCATCCTCGACGAGGTCGCGATGGAGAAGCGCTCCCGGACGCTGCTGGACACCCTGTCCATCCGCATCCCCAGCGTGCGGATCCCGGTCGCCTCGCTCTCCGGCGGCCAGCGCCAGGTCGTCGCGATCGCCCGCGCGCTGATCGGCTCGCCCAAGGTCGTGATGCTGGACGAGCCGACCGCGGCCCTGGGCGTCGAACAGACCGCCCAGGTGCTCGACCTGGTCGAGCGGCTGCGCGAGCAGGACCACGGCGTGATCCTGATCAGCCACAACATGGCGGACGTGATGGCCGTCGCGGACACCGTCGCGGTGCTGCGCCTCGGCCGCAACAACGGCGTCTTCGACAAGCGCCACACCAACCAGGAAGAGATCATCTCGGCCATCACCGGCGCCACGGACAACGCCGTGACCCGCCGCAGGGCCCGCGGCCAGGAGGGTTCCCAGTGAGCGACCACACCCCCGGGAACGCCCCCGGCGACGAACCCGGACGCCACCACCGCCCGCCGCTGCCGGAGGAGAGCATGCCCACCGGCGGCGTCAACGCGCCCGTCCCGGTGGCCCCGGAGGCCATCCCCGCGGTCGACCCCCGGCTGATCGTCCGCCAGGAGGGCGTCAAGGGCTACCTGGGCGAGTTCCGCCGCCGGATGAGCAGCGGCGAACTGGGCTCGCTGCCCGTGGTGCTGGCGCTGATCGTGATCTGGGCGGTGTTCGGCAGCCTCAACAGCAGCTTCCTGTCCGCCCAGAACCTCTCCAACCTGTCCCAGCAGATCGTCGGCACCGGGATGATCGCGATCGGCGTGGTCTTCGTGCTGCTGCTCGGCGAGATCGACCTCTCGGTCGGCTCGGTCAGCGGACTGTGCGCGGCGATCTTCGCCGTGCTGAACGTCAGCAACGGCGTCAACCAGTGGGTCGCCCTGATCACCGCGCTCGTCGGCGGCGCGATCGTCGGCACGATCCAGGGCTTCTTCTTCGCCAAGGTCGGCGTCCCCGCCTTCGTCGTCACCCTGGCCGGCAACCTCGGCTGGAACGGCCTGATGCTCCAGGTACTCGGCGCCAGCGGCACCGTCAACCTCTCCGGCAAGGACATCGTCTCCCGGCTCTACAGCACCATCTACGGCCAGCAGATCGCCGCCTACGGCACCGCCGCGGTCGGCGTCGCGCTGTTCCTGGTCGCCTCGCTGATCGACGCCCGCCGACGGCAGGCCGCGGGCGTCCCCTCCCGGCCGGCCGCCGACATCGTGCTGCGCACCGTGCTGCTGGCCGTCATCGCCTTCCTCGCCGCCTACACGCTCAACCAGTACAAGGGGCTGCCGCTGGCCCTGCTGATCTTCCTGATCTTCATCGTGGTGCTGGACTTCGTGCTGCGCCGCACCTCCTACGGGCGGCAGGTGTTCGCGCTCGGCGGCAACATCGAGGGCGCCCGCCGGGCCGGCATCAACATCTCCTGGATCCGGATCAGCGTCTTCGCGATCTGCTCCACCATGGCCGGGATCGGCGGCCTCTTCCTGGCCGCCCAGATCCAGTCCGCGAGCCAGACCTCCGGCGGCGGCAACCTGCTGATGAACGCCATCGCGGCGGCCGTCATCGGCGGCACCAGCCTGTTCGGCGGGCGCGGCAAGACCTGGTCGGCGCTGCTCGGTGCGCTGGTGATCGGCTCGATCCAGTCCGGGATGAACATCCAGGGCCTGAGCAACGCCATCCAGTTCATGATCACCGGCGCGGTGCTGCTGGCCGCCGTCGTGATCGACTCGCTGGCCCGGCGCACCCAGCGGGCGGCCGGCCGGGCGTGAGCGGTGCCCGGTGGGCGGGCGGCCGGGCGTGAGCGGCGCCCGGTGGTCCTGACGCCTGCCCTATGCTGCGGGCATGCCGAGTGAGCTGCGAGTTCATCGACCAGACACCGATCAGGCGTTCATCCTGCGGGAGACCGAACTGACGCCCGTGCCCTTCGTGCCCGAGATCCGCCTCCAGATGGCGCAGGACGCCATCGCCCTGTGGGAGACGACCGAGCGCGACCGCGGACTGGCCGGACTGCCGCCGCCGTTCTGGGCGTTCGCCTGGGCCGGCGGGGTCGCGGTCGCCCGCTACGTGCTGGACCACCCCGAACTGGTCGACGGGCGGGCGGTGCTGGACATCGCGGCCGGATCCGGACTGGTCGGGGTGGCGGCCGCGCTGCGCGGCGCGAAGGACGTCCGGGCCGCCGAGATCGACGCCTACGCCGTCGCCGCGATCGGACTCAACGCCGAGGCCAACGGCGTACGGGTGGCCGGTGCACTGGTCGACCTGGTGGACGGCGACGGCGCGCCCGCCGAGGTGGTGCTGGCAGGCGACGTCTTCTACGAACGCGCCATGGCCGCCCGCTTCCTGCCCTTCCTGGAACGGGCCGCCGCCCGCGGCGCCACCGTGATCGTCGGCGACCCGGGCCGCGCCTACCTGCCCCGGGAGCGGTTCACCGCGGTGGCCGCGTACCAGGTGCCGGTGGTGGCGGACCTGGAGGACACCTCGGTCAAGACCACCACGGTGTGGCGGCTCGGCTGACCGTCCGCAGCGCGGAATTCCCGGCGGCGCCGCCGGGCAACCCGCTAGACAGGCCGACATGACCGAAAAGATCGTGGTGCGCACCGCCGTACCGGAGGAGATCCCCGCCCTGCTCGCCCTCTGGGCCCGGGCCGCCAAGGGCACCAGCATCACCGACGACGCGGCGGGCGTCGCCGCCCTGCTCGCCCGGGACCGGGACTGCCTCCTCGTGGCCGCCGCGGCCGAGGACCCGGGCACCCCGCTCGGCACCGTGATCGCCGGCTGGGACGGCTGGCGGTGCCACCTCTACCGCCTCGCCGTCGACCCCGAGCACCGCCGCCGCGGCATCGGCGCCGCCCTGCTGGCCGCCGCCGAGGAGCGCTTCGCCGCCCTCGGCGGCCGGCGGGTCGACGCGATGGTGCTGGACGACAACGCCCTCGGTCACCGCACCTGGCAGGCGGCCGGCTACCACCCGCAACCCCAGTGGAGCCGCTGGGTCAAGCCGCTGCCCGCCTGACCACTCCGCTGACCACTCCGCACGGCGGCGGCGAGCGGCCGCCGCCGTCCGGATCCGGCCGGTCCGGATGCGGACGGCGGCCGGAACTTCCGCCCCCGGCCGCCGGTCAGCAGGATGGTGATCACCGGGAGGGCGGCGCGGGCGCCGAGCCCCGACCGGTGCGGAGCAGCCGGCTCCGACCGCCACCCGGCACCTGTCATCCGTCATCCGTCTTCCGGGGGGAAGCCATGTCCAAGGCCGTCCGACTGATCACCGTCGCGTTCACCGCCGTCACCCTGTCCGGAACCGGGGCGTTCCTGCTGTCCGTCGCCGTCGGCCCGCAGACCCCGTACGGCATCGGCTGGGACTGATCCGGTGGTCCCCGTCCATCTCACCCTGGTGCTGACGGGACCGCGCCCACCCACGGAGGACGTGGCCCACGCCCTGGAGGACATCCTGTGGGCCCACGCGAGACCCGAGACCGCCCTGGAACACCTCCGGGTGCGGGCCGACTCGACGGCGATCGGGATCGTCTGCTACCTCCGTGCCGCCACGACCGAGACCGCGCGGGCCAGGGCGCGACTGCTCGTGGCCGACGCGCTGGCCGCGTCGGGGATCGGGCTCGACGGATGCACCGTCACGCTCCGGTGCTGACCGGCCCGTCCACGCCCCGAAGGCCCGTCCACGCCCCGAAGGCCCGCCCACGCCCCGAAGGGGAGACAACCGTGCCGTCCCTGCGTTCCGATCCGGAGCTGATCCCGTGATGCTCGCCCACCGCCTGGGCCGCGGACTGCTGTCCGCCGCCCTGATCGCCCTCACCGCCGTCCCGGCCGGACTCGCCGCCGGGCCGGCCGCGGCGGCCGACGCGCCGTCGCCGTCGGCCCCGTCCGCCCCGACGCCCGTGAACCTGACCGCCGCCGGCCCGTTCGCGGACTCCTTCCGGCAGAGTCCGTCGCTGAACACCGTTCCGCTGCACGGCCTCAACGTCGGCCTGGACGCCCGCCAGCAGGGCAGCGCCCGGACGGTGTCCTGGACCAGGACGTCCGGCCGTTGGGACACCCAGGCACCCCCGGACTCCGCGGCCGCGCAGGTCAGCACGGCCGACCAGCCCGACCGGCTGGTGTTCACCCAGGGCGTCTCGGCCGTCATGCTCGGCGCGCCCGTGATCGCCGACGCCGACGGCACGTACACCGTCTCCACCGTGGTCGACCCGGCGGTGGGGGAGAGCACCGGCAACGACTGGGCCTCGGTGGTGCTCGGCCGCAGCCACCGCGCGACCGGGTACGTGACCAACGGGGACGTCGACCTGGGGCTGACCGTCACCTCGGGCGGGAAGTTGTCGCTCTTCCACGGCGGGGGTGGTGAAACCCCGTTCTGGCAGGGGTCGGTGGCGCCGGCCGACCGGTACGCGGTCGCGCTGAAGGTGTCGACCGGCGCCGACAAGGCCGTCACCCTGACCGTCAACGGCACGGCCTTCACCGTGAAGGGCCCGGCGTCGGTCAACCGTTGGCCGAGCAGCGCGTTCCTCTACCTCGGGGCCTACCTCTCCGCTCCGGGTGAGCTGACGACCTTCGGTGACGGCAACGGCACGGGCGTCGACGTGAGCCGGATCGACGCCGCCGCGACGGCGGGTGCCAAGCCCTTCGTCGACACCTTCGACGGTGCCCCGGCGGGTACCGACAACGGTCTGAACGACGATCTGAGCGCCCGCCAGCCCACGCTGGTGTCGGCCGGCTACTCGGCGGTGTCCGGCAGGAGGGGCCTGGCGGCGACGCCCCCGGAGGGCTCGGTGCAGGTCAACAGCCCGGCCGCGCCGAACGTGCTGTCCTTCCCGCAGGGCACCGCGGCCGTGCGGCTGACCAAGCCCGCCACCGCCGACCTGTCCGGCTCGTACACGGTGCACGCCCGGCTCACCCCGGCCGTCGGCCGCACCTCCGGTACGGACGCGGCCACCCTGCTGGTCAGCAACGCCTCCGGCGCGACCGGCGCGGTGGACGCCGAGGACGTCGCGCTCGGCCTCAAGGTCCAGGCCGACGGCTCGCTGAAGCTCTACCAGGCCGGGCAGCCGCTGCCGTTGCTCACCGCCGCCGTCGCGCCCGGGGGCGGCAGCTTCGACGTCTCGCTCGCCCTCACGGGCGGCACCGCCCGGCAGGCCACCGTGACGGTCAACGGCAGTACGGTCTTCACCGGTGCGACGCCCGCCGCCCTGCCGCGCGACGGCTACGTGCACCTCGGCGCCCAGCGCGCCACCCCCGGCACCGTCACCACGGCCGACGACCTGCGGGTCAGCATGCTCGGAGGGCTCGACTACTACGGCTACTTCGACATCATGGACCCGGACTCGACCAACAACAGCGTCGACCACAGCGCCGATGTGGCGGCCTGGACGAACATGAACAACTTCGTCCTCCAGGACCTCACCGACCCGCGCTACGCCGGGTTCCTGGACTACTGCCGCCCCGCCTCCTGCGTCATCGACGTCAGCAAGCAGGTCGCGGTGCCGGACCCGACCCGGCCGGGCAAGAACAAGCCCAACCCGGACGCCCCGGCGGCGCTGGCCGGGCTGGTCACCCGGATCGGCGGGAACCTGGACAAGCTCTCCGCGATCTACACCCTCGACGAGCCGTACTACCAGGGCTTCGACGCCGGCCAGGTGCAGACCCAGGTCAACCAGGTGCACGGCGCCTTCCCCGGCAAGATGCTCGCCTACACCACGGACGCCTACCGCCTGACCGCGCCCGTACCGAGCGGCGTCGACCTGGTCGGCTTCGACAACTACTGCCCGGGCCGCGCCGTTGTCGAACAGGACCTGGCCACCCTCCAGGGTGCGCTGGCCTCGCCCGACCAGCACCTGGTGCTGTTCCCGGAGTCGATCATCCCGGGGGTCAACGGCTGCGAGTCGGCCACCGACGCGGTCATCGCCGGCAACAACACCGACTACCGCGCCATCGCCGCGCAGCACCCGAGGGTCGTCTACCTACAGAACTTCCGCTGGCTCAACGCCCAGCAGGGGAGCACCATGCCGCTCACCACCCAGCGCCAGCAGGCCATCGGCACGGCGGTCGTCAACGCCACCCCGCAGCCCGCCCGGGCCGGGGTCGGCATCTACCGGCCCGGCGATCACAGCGTCACCGAGAACAGCCACAACGACGTGGTGATCGGCACCTCCGGCAGCTCGCCGCTGTTCACCGGCCCCGACGACGTCCCGCTGGCCGGCCACTGGAACGGCCCCGGCACCGACACCGTCGGCGTCTACCACCCGGCCACGGCGACCTTCGTCCTGCCGGGCGCCGACGGCACCACCACCTCGTATGTGTTCGGCGTTCCGGGCGACATCCCGGTGGTCGGCGACTGGAGCGGCCACGGCCGTACCACCATCGGCGTCTACCGGCCGGGCGACCAGACGTTCTACCTCAGCGACGACAACGCCAACCCCACCTACGCGCTGACGTACGGCAACCCGGGCTGGACCCCGCTGGTCGGCGACTGGAGCGGCAGCGGGCGCACCACCATCGGGGCGTACGACCCGGCGACCCAGACCTTCTACCTGCGCGACACCAACACCCCGGGCGGCCAGGCGGACCACACCTTCCGCTACGGCAACCCGGGTGACATCCCGATCAAGGGCGACTGGGACGGCACCGGCATCGACACCGTCGGCGTCTACCGGCGGGCCGACCGGGCCTTCTACGGCTCCGCCAGGGAGGGCACGCTGACCGTCTACGGCAGCGTCTTCGGCAACCCCGGGGACCAGCCGCTGGTCGGCAACTGGGGCTGAGCGGGCCGTTCAACGCCCGCGCTGGAGCCGGGGGACGAGGTGCTGATCCGGCGATGTTCCTCTGGCTCGATCCGGACGAGGAGCGGCTGTTCGACTACCTCGCCGTCAAGCCCACCGAGGTCACCCTGCTGCCCGGCGGCGGATGTGGTGGCCGCCGTGGGGCGGATGGCCACGTCGCTCGGGGGTGGGGGGCGCCGGGGGGCCGCGGGGGGCCCCGGCCGCCCGCCCCCCCCCCGCCGGGCCCCCCCCGGGGGGGGGGTTGGGGGGGGGGGGGT
>NZ_JBHXEG010000062.1:0-1659 GCF_042724935.1 Kitasatospora sp. NPDC127060 | reverse complement strand
GGGTCACCGGGTGCCGCACGGGCCGCGCTCAGCCGCGCAGGCGGGCCAGCCAGGCCTCGACCTCCGCGGAGCCGCGCGGGAGGTCGGCGGAGAGGTTCTCGTTGCCGTCCTCGGTGACCAGGATGTCGTCCTCGATCCGCACGCCGATGCCCCGGTACTCCTCCGGCACCGTCAGGTCGTTCTGCTGGAAGTACAGCCCCGGCTCGACGGTGAGCACCATGCCCGGCAGCAGCGTCCCGTCGACGTGCTCCTCGGTGCGCGAGTGGGCGCAGTCGTGGACGTCGATGCCGAGCATGTGGCCCGTCCCGGCCAGGGTGAAACGGCGGTGCAGGCCCAGCTCGTACACCTTGTCGGCGGTGAGGTCGCCGAACAGGCCCCAGGCGGTGAGGTGTTCGGCGAGTTCGCGCTGGGCGGCGTGGTGGAAGTCGCGGAAGTCCGCGCCGGGCCGGACGGCCGCGATGCCGGCCTCCTGGGCGGCGTGGACGGCGTCGTAGACCTTCCGCTGGACGTTGGTGAAGCGGCCGGAGACCGGCAGGGTGCGGGTCACGTCCGCGGTGTACAGCTCGTTGGTCTCCACGCCGGCGTCGAGCAGCAGCAGGTCGCCGGGGCGGGCATGGCCGTTGTTGCGCACCCAGTGCAGGGTGGTGGCGTGCGGCCCGGCGGCGGCGATGGTGCTGTAGCCGACGTCGTTGCCCTCCAGCCGGGCCCGGACGAAGAAGGTGCCCTCGATCAGCCGCTCGGGCGTCGGGGCGTCCGTGCCGAGCACGCGCACCACGTCCTCGAAGCCGCGGGCGGTCGCCTGGCAGGCGAGGCGCAGCTCGGCGATCTCGAACTCGTCCTTGACCAGGCGCAGTCCGGACAGGAAGACCTCGAACTCGGCGTCCCGACCGGTGTTCTGCCCGGCGCCCGCCCGGCCGTCGAGGGCGGCCTCCACCCCGGCGTCGTGCCCGCGCAGCACCCGCACCGGAGCGGTGGCCGCGGCCAGGTCGGTGCGCACGGTGCGGACGTCCCGGCAGGGGAGGCCGAACAGCTTCTCACTCTCGGTCAGGCTGTTGCGGCGGCCGTCCCACAGCTCGCCGTGGCCGTCCAGCCAGAACTCGCCGCTCTCGATGTCGGAGCGGTTGCGCAGGTAGAGCGCCGCGTGGTGGCCGGTGTCCCCGACGGGCTCCAGCACCAGGACGGCGTCCTGGGACTGGTCACCGGTCAGGTAGACGTAGTCGGAGGACGGGCGGAACGGGTAGTCGGTGTCGTTGGCCCGCACCTTGGGGTTGCCGGACGGCACCACCAGCAGCTCGCCCGGGAAGGCGGCGGACAGCGCGGCCCGGCGGCGCTCGGTGTGGGCGGCCTGTGCGATCGGCTCCAGGCCGTGGCGCTCGGTGTCGGCCCAGCCGTGCTTCATGCTCTCGGCGAGTTCCTCGGTCACCCCGCGTGTCAGGCCGTTCTTGCGGTACTTGATGGGCTCGGTGGGCTGGGCGGGCTCGATGGGCTGGGCGGACTCGGTCACAGCGGACTCTCCAGTCGGGGGCCTGGGTGCGACGCCTCGTCGCGTCGACCTGCCTGGTACGTAACAAGCGTTGTGTACCGTATATCGAACGGGGCCCGAAGAGAAGGGCTGCGGGTGGGGTAGGGCCCGTCGTCAACCTCCCGCAGGCGGGAGGT
>NZ_JBHXEG010000061.1:50018-58149 GCF_042724935.1 Kitasatospora sp. NPDC127060 | reverse complement strand
CCCCGGCGTGCGCCTGCCCCGCGGGGGGGGGGGGGGGGGTGGGGCCGCCCCGCGCCCCGGCCCCCGTCGTGTTCCCCCTGACCGGCAGGCCCTGACCGGCAGGCCCTGACCGGCAGGCCCTGACGGGTGACCGGCCGCGCGTGTTGGGGGCGGGCCGGGCCTGTGGGGCGCTGGACTGTCCAGCGTGCTGAAACTCCGACACCCCCGCCGCCGCTGGTTCCGCCGTCCGCTCGTCCTGTTCGCCGGGGCCACCGCCCTCGCCGGGGCGCTCGCCGCCGGGGCGGTGTGGGCCGCCGCCACCCCCGGGGAGGGCGAGCGGCCGGTGACCACCGACGAGGCCGGGCTGCTCGCCGTCTCCCGGCTGACCACCTTCGAGGCCAGCCCGCTCCGGGTCCGGATCACCGTCCCCGCGCCCGGGCGGGCCGTGGTCGTGGACGGCCTGGTCGACTACCGCAGCCACCACGCCGTCGGCGCGTACCACCAGCGGGACGGCGGCACCGACGGGCTGCTGGTCTGGGACGACCGGGGCCTCGGCCTCGCCCCCGGCGCCGCCACCGACACCCCCGCCCGCACCGCAGCCGACCTGCCGCACCAGGCCTGGTCGCCGCGCGCCTACACCGCCGACCCGCTGGACGCCGCGCTGCGCCTCGCCATGGCCCTGGGCGCCGACCGCCCCGACAACCCCCAACTGCTCGCCCAGGCGGGCCCCCGCCGGCTGCGCACCGCCACCCTCGGCGGCCACCGCTACACCGTCTTCGCCGGTCCGCCGCCGGCCGAGGGCGCCCGGCCGCACCTCAGGTACTGGGTGGACGCGGACGGCCGGCTCGGCCGGGTCGAGGCGGACCTGCCGGGCCTGTCCGGCCCCGCCGTGGTGGAGCCCGCCGGGCGGGCGGACGGCGAGCAGGTGCCGAACGCCCCGTGGCAGGCGCTGCCGCCGCAGGCGCCGTGACGCGCGCTCAGTCGATCGCGGGCACCGGCACGGCCACGGCGGGTGCCGGGCGTTCCGGGGCCGGGTGGTCGGCCGCCGCACCGTCCACCCCTGCTCCACCAGGGCCGGCACCTGCTCGCCCGCCAGGACGGCCTTGGCGCGGGCGACGTCCAGCAGCCCCTCCCAGCGGGCCACCACGAAGGTCGCCACGCAGTTGCCGAGCAGGTTGGTGACCACTCGCATGGTGTCCATCAGCCGGTCCGCCGCGAGCAGCAGTGCCATGGGCGCTCGGGGCTCAGGCGGCGGTCGGCTGGGCGGGCAGCAGGTGGTCGCCGGCCTTGTCGGTGCTGAGGCAGAGCGAGCAGACGGCCGCCTCGTGGGCGGCGCAGGCCGTCAGGTCGGGGCGCTCGTACGGCTGGTGGCAGACGTGGCAGTCGAGGGTGACGGCGCTGGGGTTGCCCTCGGCGTCCAGCAGGGGCTCGTCGATGCCGTCGCCGGTGCGGCGCAGGTAGTAGCGGCCCTTGGTGACGACCGCCGTCAGCGGGGTGAGGAGGAAGGCGATGACGGCGGCGGCCACCGGCGAGTACGGCTGGAGGGTGTCGCCGAGGGCGTGGAAGTACATGGCGATGGACAGCCCCGAGGCGGCGACGAAGGCCACCACGCCGACCGGGTTGACGGCGTACAGCATGCCCCGGCGGAACTCGGGCTGGAGCGGGGAGAGCTTCAGCAGGTACTTGTTGACGCCGATGTCGGTGGCGACGGTGACGACCCAGGCGATCGCGCAGTTCGAGTAGAAGCCCAGGACGCTGTTGAGGAAGCTGAACATGTCGGCCTCCATCAGGGCGAGCGCGAAGCCCAGGTTGACCAGGACGAAGACCATCCGGCCGGGGTAGTGCCGGGTGACGCGGGTGAAGGAGTTCGTCCAGGCCAGCGAGCCGGAGTAGGCGTTGGTGACGTTGATCTTGATCTGGCTGATCACGACGAGGGCCACGGCGAGCGGCACGACGAGCCAGGAGGGCATCATCGCGTCGAAGGCGCCCCGGAACTGCTGGATCGGTTCGGGGGCGGCGTCCGCGCCGACCTTGGCGAGGATGTAGACGGCGAGGAAGACGCCGATGGCCTGCTTCAAGGCGCCGAGCACCACCCAGCCCGGCCCGGCCATGACCACGGCCGTCCACCAACTGCGCTTGTTGGCTTCGGTCCTGGGCGGCATGAAGCGCAGGTAGTCGATCTGCTCGCCGATCTGCGCGATCAGGGACAGGCAGACACCGGCGCCGAGGAGCACGGAGGCGGTGTTGACGCCGCCCTCGCCGTGGGTGCCCGCGTAGGAGAGGAAGCGGTCGACACTGCCGGGATCGTCGGCGATCAGGTACACCAGCGGGGCGACCATCAGCACCAGCCAGACCGGCGTCGTCCACACCTGGAGCTTGCTGAGCGCCTTCATCCCGTAGATCACCAGCGGGATCACCATCAGCGTGGAGACCGCGTAGCCCAGCCACAGCGGGAGCCCGAGGCCGAGCTTGAGGCCCTGGGCCATGATCGAGCCCTCGAGGGCGAAGAAGATGAAGGTGAAGCTGGCGAAGATGACGCTGGTCAGCACCGAGCCGTAGTAGCCGAAGCCGGCGCCGCGGGTGATCAGGTCGAGGTCGATGTTGTAGCGGGCGCCGTAGTAGGCGAGCGGGAAGCCGGTGACGAAGATGACCACCGCTGCCACGGCGATCGCCAGGAGCGCGTTGCCGGTGCCGTGGGCCAGGCCGATGCCGGCGCCGATGGAGAAGTCGGCCATGTAGGCGATGCCGCCGAGCGCGGTGGTCGCCACCACCATCGGGGTCCAGCGGCGGTAGCTGCGCGGGGCGAAGCGGAGGGTGTAGTCCTCCAGGGTCTCCTTCGTCGCCTGGCTCGTCTCGATGCCGGGTGGTGCGGTCGTGGTGGTCGTACGAGACTCGGTGGTGCTCATGGGCCAGCCCTTCCGGTCGGGGGTGTGGGGGCGTGGGGCGGTGCGGGTTGTGGGGCCCAGAGGCAGTCGGCGTGTACGGCCATCTGGGTCATGGCGCGCTGGGCCTGTTCCAGCACGACGGCCATCGAGTCGCCGACGTGGGCGTGCAGGGTGCGGTAGCCCTCGTCGAGGCGCCCGTCGCGGATGAGCTCCATGATCTCGATGTGCTCGGTGACGGTGGTGCCGACCCGGTCCGCGGAGAGGAAGTCGTACATCCGCACCCGGCGGATGCGCTCGTTGACCGCCGCCAGGGCGTCGGTGAGCGCGGGGTTGCCGGAGGCGCGGGAGGGTTCGGCGTGGAAGCGTTCGTCCTGGACGACGAACCGCGGGTCGGGGGCGGGCGGGTCCTCCCGCATCGCGTACCAGCGGTCGAGCTCGGTGCAGACCGCCTCGCGCAGCGAGGGCACGGGCACCGTGGCCGCGGCCGGCGCGGTGACCAGGGGCGTATACGGCCTCGCATCCATGGGCGGACACGCTAGGAATCACGTGTTTCCCCGGCAGACCGCCCCGCGTGAACGGCTCGTTACCGGAACTTCACCGGCCCCGCGGTCTGTCAGGCCGTTCTCCCCGTTCTCCCCGTTCTCCCTGTGCCCCCGCTCTCCCCGCACTCCGGTGCGCCTGGTGCTCCCTGTCCTTCGGTTCGCCGATTGTTCGACGCCGGTTCGATGAATCCAATGGACATTTCATTGCTGTATATATAGTTCGGCACACCATCAAGAGCCCTGGCAGATTTGGCGGAATGTTCGAGCCGAATCGCTTCGACGGCGCCATTCGCTCGTGGGGCGCCGGTACCGTCCTGCTGCTGCGCCCCTTGCGGGACGCCCGACCACGGCTGCTGATCGCACTGATCGGCGCGGACCTCATCGTGGTGCTGGACGGCGGCCACCTCGAGGAGGTCGGCTCGCACCGGGAACTGGTGGCCCGGAAGGGGCGCTACGCCGAGCTCTACGGGATCCCGCAGACGGCCGATGCCGAGTCCTGAGCCCAGCCCACCCGGCCCGGTCTCCGCGTCTCGATACATGGGATGCCCGAGGCTGTGAGGCGGCCCCGGAGGCCGCTGCTGGACGCGATCCCGGAGGCCCTGGCCGAGGCCGGATTCGGCGCGACGCCCGTCGTCGTCGACGGCCTCACCCCGGCCGCCTCAACGACGAGCCCCCCGTGACCGAGGAATCCCGGGCCCGGCCGCCGGGCACTGACCCCGCGGGCGGCCCCTGCTATCCGTGCTGGGGCGGCGGCGGAGGCAGGGTGTCGGCGCCCGGCGCCGGCTCCGGCCAGACGAGCAGCACGGGGCAGGGGGCGTGGTCGACCACGAAGCGGGTGGCGGGGCCGAGGCTGTGCGGTCCGAGCCGGGAGCGGTCACCGTCCCGGGCGAGGACCAGCAGCTCGGCCCCCTCGGCCGCCGCGACCACCTCGCGCTCGGTCCGGCCGGTGCGCTCCGCACGGGTGCACGGGCGGCCGAGGCGCTCGGCGGCGGCGTCCAGGAGCTGCTGGGCGGAGGTGGCCGCGAGGCGTTCCACCCGGTCGCCGGGGTCGCGTTCGCGGTGGCCGCGGCCGAGCAGCCCGGCGAACGCGCCGTGCGCGACTCCGGGGACGTCGGGGCCGCTGACGTGAAGCAGGACGATGTCGGCCGACCGCGGCGCGTGGGCGCGGGCGGCATCGACACAGGCGGGCCAGGTGCCCTCGGTGATCCAGACGACGATGGTCACGGGCGTCGGCCTCCTCGTGCGCTGAATGCGCTGATTCTCATGCTCCGATGATCTGCAGGGAGCCCCAGAGTGCCACCACGGCGAGCGCCAGGGCAGCGGGCACCACGAGCAGCCCGAGCCGGGTGAACTCGCCCAGGCCGATCTCGGTGTCGTGCTCGCGCACGATCCGCCGCCACAGCAGGGTGGCCAGCGACCCGGCGTAGGTCAGGTTGGGCCCGATGTTCACCCCCAGCAGCACGGCCAGGACGGCACCCGGGCCGGAGGGGACGGCCAGCGGGAGCAGGACGAGCGTCGCGGGCAGGTTGTTGATGACGTTCGCCAGTACGGCCGCCAGCGCGGCGATACCCAGCAGGGCGGCCAGCGAGGTGCCGTGCGGGACCAGGTGTCCGAGCGCGGAGGCCAGTCCGTTGTCCACCACCGCGCGGACCACGATGCCGAGCGCGAGGACGAAGGCCAGGAACGGCACGGCGGCCGAGCGCACGATCGCCACGGGTGTGGTGCGGCGCCGGACGAGCGCCCGGACGGCCAGCACGAGGGCCCCGGCGAACGCCGCCCAGGCCGGGTCGATCCCGATCACCGAGGTCAGCACGAAGCCGACCAGCGTGCCCGCCACGGTGAGCAGCGCGAACAGCGGCATCTGCGGCGCCGCCACCTCGCCGCCGGTCGCGCTGCCCGTCTCCAGGTCGGTGGCGAAGAACCGCCGCAGCACCGCGTACTCGACGGCGATCGCCGCCAGCCAGGGCAGCGCCATCAAGGCGGCGAAGCGGGTGAAGCTCAGCCCGCTGGCGCTCAGGGCCAGCAGGTTGGTGAGGTTGGAGACCGGCAGCAGCAGCGAGGCGGTGTTGGAGAGGTGGGTGCAGGCGTACAGGTGCGGCTTCGGGCGGGCGCCGAGCCGGGCCGCGGTGGCGAACACGACCGGTGTCAGCAGCACCACCGTGGCGTCCAGGCTGAGCACCGCCGTGACCACGGACGCGACGACGAACACCTGCGCCAGCAGCCTGCGCGGACTCCCGGCCGCGGTGCGGGCCATCCAGGCCCCGCAGGCCTGGAAGAGGCCCTCGTCGTCGCAGAGCTGCGCCAACACCAGCACGGCCGCCAGGAACCCGATCACCGGCCCGAGCCGCTCGGCCTCGGCCAGCGCGTGGTCCGGCGGGATCGCCCCGGTGACCACCACCAGCCCGGCCGCGGGCACCGCCACCACCGCCTCCGGCCACCCCCACGGTCGCGCCACCGCGCACACCAGGACGAGGACCAGCAGTCCCACGGACAGCGCTTCTGCGAACGACGTACTCAGGGTCCTGCTCCTCGCGGGTGACGGTGACGGGCGGCCCCCCATCGAACCAGAGCATCCCAGGTGACAGCACCTCGGGCGGCCCGGCGGCGGCCGTCGTCCGCTGTCATCACACTGGCGGACGCTAACGCCGATCGAGCGGGGAGGCGAGCGGATTTCCTGCGGGCCGGTGTCAGCGGCGGCGGCGCCGAGGGCGGTGGTTGCTGCTGCGCCTGCTCCGGCGTTTGCGGATGAGGACGACGGCGCCGGCCGCGGCCGCCAGGGCTGCGGCGGCCGCGCCGAGTGCCGCCCAGGGTGTGCCGCCACCCGCCTGGGGCGCGGCCTGGGTGGCGGTCGGATCGTTGGGTGAGCCGGCGGTGGGCCCGTCCGTGGGGTTCGCCGCGGGTGGGGTGCTCGAAGTGGCCGTCGGGGTGGCCGCCGTGGTGGCCGTCAGCTCGATCTGGCCGCCCGTGCGGGCGACCGAGAAGGTGGTTCCTCCCGCGCTGAGGGTGTCACCGCTGAGCGCGGTCTCCTGGGAGCCCACGGTGAAGCTCTGGGCTCCGTCGGGCAGGATGATCTTCGCGCCCGTGACCACGTCCAGCTTGCGCAGCGTGGTGGATTTCGCGGCGCCGAGGTCGAGGACCGCGGTCGCACCGGTGAGGGCGACCCCGCTGGAGGCGGTGAGCGATGCGCCGGCCAGCGCGAGCGTGCCCTTGGTGACGGTGGTGGCGCCGGTGTAGGCCGCGGCGGTCAGGGTCGTCGTCGCGGTGCCGTCCTGGGTGAGCGATCCGGAGCCGGACACCGGGGGCAGGGTCGCGGGCGTCCGGGCGTTCTGGACGATCAGTGATCCGTCGTCGCTGATCGTGTCGAGGGTGCCCTTGGTGTAGAGGCTGCCGTCGGCTCCCGCCGCGCCGGATCCGAGGCGCAGGGTGGCGCCCCGCTGGATGGTCGTGGAACCGTCGTAGAACTGCGCGGCGGCGAAGGTTACGTCGTTCCCGGCGGTGCCGGCGATGACGATGTCGCCCCCGCCGGGAGTGGAGAGGGTGTCGTGGTAGATCCCCCCGCCGATGGGCGCGCCGAGGGTGACGGGGCCGTTGTAGTCGAAGGTGAGCCGTGAGCGCTGCGGCCTGGCGTGCAGGTTGATGTACACCGTCTCGGCCGTGCCCGGCATGAAGATCTGGTGGGTGGTGCCGTCCCCCCAATGGACGTCGGCACCCTCGATGTTGGTGCCGCGCTTGTTCGACTTGTGCGGCACCGTCACCCAGTTGAGGTTGCCGTTGCCCAGCGTGGGCGCGGCCGTGTCGGTGTTGTCGCTGTAGCTGTAGACGCCCGTCAGGACGACCTTGCTGCCGGGCCGGGAATGGACGTTGACGTCGTTGCCGTACTCGCGGCTGTAGAAGTTCTGGCGTTGGACGACGGTCTGGTTCAGCGGGGTGTCGATGATCCACGAGCCGCGGTTGACGACGGCCTTGGCGTTCGGCAGGTCGGCCGGACAGGTGGTGGCGGCGTAGTTGGCGCCCGTGCCGATGTCGAGCACCCCCGAGAAAGGACTGCTTCCGCAGAGCTGGAGCGTCCCCCACGTGTTTCGGGGCTGGACGATCGTCCCTGAGCCGCTGATGGTGCCCAGGTTGAACAGGCGGGTGAGCGACAGGTTCAGGGTGCCGTCCACCCGGATGTTGTCCTGGTTCTGCTGGTAGCCCGGCGAGTTGTAGGGGAAGGCGCCGATCAGTCCGGTGGATCCGCCGTTGCCGTACTGGAGGGTGGCACCGGCGTCGACCGTGATCGCCGGGCGGTCGGGGTTGGCGACGAGCACGTAGGGGTGGTTCCCGCCGGGAGTGCTGACGGACTGGCCCTGCTGGGAGCCGGGCAGGGTGAAGGTGCTGTCCTTGGTGAGGACCAGGGTGCCGGTGCCGGAGATCCGCAGGGATCCCTGCCCGCTGATGACTCCCGAGTAGGTGTGTGTCCCGGGCGGTACGTTCACGACGGCGTTCCCGCCGAGGACGACGTCGGTGTTGGCGAGGATCGACGCGGTGATGTCGCCGTCCGCCGCGTGGGCGGCGGACGGGGCCAGGGCCAGGGGCACGGTGGTCGCTGCCACTGTGGTTGCCGCCAGCAGTGCATGCCATGAACGTTTCATCGGGGGTGCTTCCTGGTGCGGGCAGAACAGGGCGGTGGGGGGGGGCCCGCGGGGGGCGGCCCGCCCCCCGGGGGGGGGGGGGGGGTACCCGGCT
>NZ_JBHXEG010000061.1:0-50008 GCF_042724935.1 Kitasatospora sp. NPDC127060 | reverse complement strand
TTGCCGCCTGCTGTGCTTGCCTTGATCGTTTCTTCGGGGGTGCTTCCTGGTGGGGGCTGAACAGGGCGGGGCCGGCGCGCCTCGGAGGCGCGCCGGCACGCAGGTCGGGTCAGCTGGTCACGCGGAAGGTGGCGTCGCTCTGGGCGGTCGCGGTGGTGATCGGGTCGAGCCTCAACTCGAACGCGTAGTGCCGGATGTAGTGGTCGGGGTGGTTGTACGACCGGAACGAGGACCAGGTCGGGTCGGCGAGCCCGGCGGCCTGGCGGAAGGTAGCGTCCTCGGCGAACTGCGTGGTGCCGTCGTTGTGGACCAGCTGGAACTCGTAGTTGACGTGCCGCAGGAAGTACCCGGGGAAGTTCACCGACTCGAAGGAGACGGTTCCGGTGCCCGCGAGGCCCGGGCGCAGGCGGAATCGGGAGTCGTCGAGCGGGTCGACGTTCGGGTCGATGCGCGCGTCGAAGTTGGCGTGCCGCACGTACCGGTCCTGGAAGTTGAAGGACTGGATCCGCTGGGCGGGGGTGCCGGGCCAGCGGGCGAGCACGCGGCTCTCCTCGGCGGCCGTCAGGTTGAGGATCCAGCCGTGGCGCTTCTTCGTGCCGCCCATGTCGTAGTCGGTCGACGCCTGCCGGTGGTAGGCCGCCGGCTTGGACGGGTCGGTGGTCACGACCGGCATGTAGCCGCGGTTGGTGGCGTACTGGTCGAGGTAGAGCGCCCACTTGTCGGTGCCGTTGAACTTCATCCACATCGGGCCCTCGACCTGGGAGCCGGTGAGGCCGATGCCGGAGAGGTTGCCGAGGTCGGTCCACGTCCCGAGGATCGAGTCGCTGCCCTCAAGGGTGATCTGTCCGTCGCCGGAGGCCCGCACGTAGCGGAAGTCGCCGACGCCCGAGGGCACTTCGATGATCTGGGTGTCGATGACGCCCTGGGTGCCGGGGCGGTCGATGTACAGCTGCGGGGTGGTGATGGTGTGGAAGTCCGTGGTGCGGGCGGCGTAGATGCGGTGCTTCAGCACGCCGTTCAGGGTCGCGTTGGTCGCCCAGTACAGGACGTAGCCGTTGGTCTCCGGGTCCCAGATCGCCTCGGGCGCCCAGGCGTTGCGGCCGTCGGGGATCGCACCGGCGACGTCGAGCAGCCAGGGCTTCGACCAGGTGACGAGGTCGGTCGACTCCCACACCACGATGTTGCGGCTGGCGTTGTTCTGGGCCTGGTCCCAGTTCTGCCCGCAGCCGATGCACAGGTCGGTCGCGAGGATCCAGTACCGGCTCCCGTCGGGGGAGCGCACCAGCGCCTGGTCACGCACGCCCCCGGTGCCGACCGTGGACCGCAGGACCATCGCGCCGCCGTCGAGGTCGTTCCAGTGCACGCCGTCCGTGCTGTGCGAGAGGTACGTCTGCTGACCGGTCGCCCCCTCCCCGATGAAGTGCACCATCAGGTACCCGGGCGTGGCGGCAGCGGCGGCGGGTGCGGGTGCGGGTGTGGGCGGGGGTGCGGCAGCGGCCCGCTGCGGTGCGGCCAGGGCGAGGGCGGTGAAGAGGAGGCAGAAGGCGAGCACCCCCGCCGAAAACCGTGCGCGAAGCGCGGACATGGACGTCTCCTGTCGTTCTGCCGGCGCCGACGGGCCGAAGGGGGGAACGCTGGCCGCGGGGGCAGCTCGCTCCCTCGGAGGTGACGCCGCGTTACGCTCCTGAGCGATTGTTAACGTTCACATTTTGGGCGGACAAGACCCGGGATCCGCCGTTACCCAATCTTGATCAGCGGCGAGGCTTCGCTTCGTCCGGACAGCAGCTCCTCGTGGGTCTGCTCGGCGATGCCCAGCTTCCGCCGGTCGGGGCGGACCACGACCTCGGAGACGGCAAAGGTCGAGGCGTCGTCGGGCGGCGCCATGTGTCGGCGCCACCATTCACGTCCTTCCTCCAGCGGGGCGCCGCAGGAGTAGCCGACCGGCTCCCCATCATCGACACCACGCACCTGACGTCCGTCCGGACCGCACGGGCCGTCCTGGCGGCGGCCCCCCAGTCCGGACGACCAACACCATGAGCCCACGCGGGAGTCAGAGAGAACATGAGTACCAGCACATCAACCCCGCCGCGGGTGGTCGACGTCCACGTGGTCGTCCGCACCCCCGACGGCAAGATCCTGCTCTCCCAGTGCGGAGGCCCGTACGGGCTACGGCCAGTGGCACGCCCCCAGTGGCAAGCTCGGGCCCCGGCGAGAGGCCGGCCGAGGGCGGCGCCGCCCGCGAACAGGAGGAGGAGACCGGCCTCCTGGTCGACCCCGAACACCTCCGCCTCGCCTACACCGTCCTGCACCGCCAGGACCCCACCACGCTGCGCCTCGGCCTGTTCTTCGTCGCCGCGGAGTGGGCGGGCGAGGCCGTCAATCGCGAACCCGAGATGCGCCTCGACCTGCGCTTCTTCGCCGCGGACGACCTCCCCGAGGGCCTGATCCCCTACCCGGCCGCCAGAATCCGCGGAGCCCTGAGCGACCCGGGCGGTCTGCTGCACCACAACTGGCCGGTATGAACCCGGGGAGGCCGGGTCGACCTCGGCCTCCCTGCCGGCCGGCCTCGGGGTGGTGCCGCACGCCCCGGGCCTGGTCCCGGCCGGCCTGCGGCCGGTGCCCGACCAGCCGGGACTGCCGAGCCTGCCGGACCTGGGCACCACCGACTTCGTCCTCGCCCAGGGACGCACCACGGCCCGCGGCCCGGCCCGCGCGCCGGCGGAGGCCGGACTCGCGGACGCGTTCCGGCTGCACCGCATCCCGGAGACGGCGCAGCCGTGACGGAGGCGCGGCGCAGCCCGTGAGCGGGGGGCGGAATCCCGCTGGTGAGGCGGGGCCGGGCCCCCGTAGACTCCGGTGCTCGTGACCGAGACCACTGCCGCCGCCGCTCCGATACCGGGCTCCACCGCCGTACCGTCCACACCGTCCGCGGCCTCGCTGTTCGCCGATGCCGAGCGCGTCGCCGCCGCGGTGGCCGCCGCCGGGCGCGGCATGGTCGGGCGGGAGACGGTGGCCGAGGTGGTGGCGCTGTCCGCCGTCGCCGGGGAGCACCTGCTGGTGGTCGGGGCGCCCGGGACGGCGAAGTCCGAGGCGGTGCGGCGGGTGGCGGCGCAGCTCGGCGGGCGGTACTTCGAGTACCTGCTGGGCCGTTTCACCGAGCCCAACGAGCTGTTCGGGCCGGTCGACCTGCGCAGGCTCCGGGAAGGGCGGGTCGAGTTCGAGACCGCCGGGATGCTGCCCGAGGCCGAGATCGCCTTCCTGGACGAGGTCTTCCTCGGCTCGACCGCCGTCCTGAACACCCTGCTCGGGCTGCTCAACGAACGGGTCTTCCGGCGCGGCGGCACCGCGCTCGCCAGCCCGCTGCGGATCTGCGTCGGCGCTGCCAACCACCTGCCCGAGGACCCGGCGCTGGCCGCGTTCGCCGACCGGTTCCTCGCCCGGGTCTTCGTCGAACCCGTCGTCGACGCCCGGCTGGAGGAGCTCCTGGAATCCGGCCGCCGCCCGGCCGCGCCCGCTCACGGGGGCGACCTGCTCGGCGCGCTCGACCGGCTCACCGCCGCCGCCCGTGGCTGCGACCTCGACGCCGTCACCCCACTGCTGGCCACCGCGCTGCGCCGCCTGCGCTCGGCGGGCGTCCCGGTCAGCGACCGGCGGGCCGTGCGCTCGCAGAACCTGGTCGCCGCGGCCGCCGTCCTGGACGGCCGTACCGCCGCCTCCGTCCGCGACCTCTGGGTCCTGCCGCTGGTCGCCCCCACCGCCGACACCCAGGTGCTCGCCCGTGAGACCCTCGCCGACCTGATCGACCGGGCCGCCAACCGCAGCCTGGCCCACACCGCCGAGGAGCTCTCCCGCAGCACCGCCGCCCGCGCCGAACGCCTGCAGCGTACGGGCGCCGCACTGCTCGCCGAGCACGGCCGACTGCCGGAGGGTCAGGACTCCCGGCTGCGGCTGGAAGCCGTCCTGCGCGAGATCGACGCCGGCTTCGACCCGGCCGACCTGCCCGCGCCGCTGGCCGAGGTCCGGGCCGGCCTGGTCGCGGCGGTGTCGGCGGTCGCGGCGGGCGCCCCGTCGTGACCGGCGTCGCGCTCCGCTGGGAGCGTCGTGAACCCCCGCTGGAGCCGGCGGCCGTGCTGGCCCTCGGGAGCGCCGTCCCCGCTCTGGCGGCCGCGACGCGCGACCGGCTGGCGGCCGGGCACCGGCTCGCAGTGGCGGCCGACGGGACGGCGTTGCTGGTCCTCGGCGAGGCGCCGGACCTGCCCTGGGCCGACGGCTCCCGCTACCTGGGCGGCGAGGACGGCGTGCTGGTGCCGACGACGGCCCGCCCGCGGCCCGGGGCAGCGCTGTGGCGGGCGGCCCTGGGGGCGGAGGAGGGGCAGCTGTGCGTTCTCGTGCCCGGCCACGCGCTGGTCGGCGACCGTCCGGTGCCGGGCTGTGGGCCCGCCGACCTGGACCGCTTCCTGGAACCGGCGGAGCGGTGACCGGAGGTTCGGCAAACGTACGAGCACGAGAGCAGTGAGGATCCGGACGACGGTGAACGGCACGGAGAGCGGAAGAGCGGCGCGAGCGGCCGGCCCGGGTGGGCCGGGGATGACCAACGCGCTCGCCCCGTGGGCCGGGGCGCTGTCCGTGCTCACCCCCGAACTCGCCACGGCGCTCGGCCCCTTGCTGCGCCGCCTGGACGCCCTGATCGACGCCCGTGAGACCGTCATCGGGGCCGAGGGCGAGCCGGACGGCTACGGCGGTCTGGCCCGCGGTCGGCGGCCGGAGCGCCTGCTGACCTCCGAGTGGCTGCTCGCCGAGGAGTTCCCGGAGGAGTTCCTGCGGCGTTGGAGCGAGGGCGAACTGCTCGAACTGGAAACGGAGTTGCGCGAGACCAGGAGCCGTGGCCAGGTGGTCGTGCTGGTGGACGCCGGGCCGGCTCAGGCGGGTGCGGCGCGGCTGGTCCAGCTGGCCGCGCTGCTGGTGCTGCACCGGCGGGCGGCGGCCCGGGGCAGTGAACTGCTGGTCGGGGTGCTGGGCGATCCGCCCGGGCGGCTGATCGGCGGGGACCTCGGCGAGCTGCTGCCGCGCTGGCTCAAGGCCCGGCAGCACGCCGATCCCGAACCCGAGGACGTAGCGTACGCGGAGCGGGCGCTGGACCCGGCCGCGCAGTGCTGGCTGCTCGCCTCGCCCCGGCTGGCGGCTCGACTGCCCGCCCGGCGGCGCACGGTGGCGAGCGAGGAGGCGGGCTGGAGCGAGGCGGGCGCCTCCCGGGTTGCGGTCCGGGTGGACGGCGGGCCGGCCGTCGAGCTGCCGCTGCCCCCGGTGGGGGTCGCCGTCCGGGCCCTGCGCGGCAGCGGGTTCCGGTCCACCGCCCAGCTGGCCGCCCAACTGCCGGCCGTCGGCGGGGCGTTGCCCGCCTTCACCAGTGGCGCGGCCACCCTGCTGGTGCGCGGCCGGTGGCCCTCCGTGCTGGTCGCACTGGGGCTGTCGGGCGGGGGTACCGTCGACGGGGCCGCCCGGGCGCGTCGCCACAAGCTGCCCGGCCAGGCCGTCGCGGCCGGGCGCATCGGCAGGCGCCTGCTGGCGCTGTACGTGCGGAACGACTGGCTGGAACTCTACGTGAGCGGAAGGGAGTTGAGCGACTCCGAGGGCTATCGGGTGAAGTCTGCGGCCGTCGGCCTGCCCGAGCTCGGCTCCCCGGAGTTCGCCGAGCTGATGGCCCAGCCGGTGCTGCCCCTGCTGCGCGAGGGCGACGCCCTGGTGCTGCCGGTGGCCGGCCGCTGGCGCCGGATCGAGCCCGGCGGGCGGGTGTCGACCGACGGAGTTGTGCTCTCCACCGAGGGCGGACACCCGTTCATGGGCGCGTGGGAGCCCCGGCTGGCGCCCGTCCAACTGCCCGCCGAGGCTGCCGGGGCGCCGCACCTGGTGCACGGCGGCGGTGCCCTTGGCTGGTCCGAGGACGGGCGGACCTGGGAGGTCCGGTCGAGTCGGGGAAAGAGCGGCCGGATCGAGCTGGGGGACGGGCGGGCCGAGGTGATCGGGCTGGTCGAGGACGGCTTCACGCCCGTGCTGATCACCCGCACCCTGGCGGCGGGGCTGGTCCGCGCCGTCCGGGCGGACGCCGTCCGGGTCCGCGTGGACCGTACGCTCACCGCGCTGTCCGGCGGTGCGACCGCCCCCGCCGTCCACCCCCGGCTGCCGCTGCTCGCCGCCGAGACCGGCCCGGGACGGGTGGTGGTCGCGAGCGCGGCCGACGGGCGCACCCACGCCGTGATCAGGAGCACCGAGTGATGAGCAGTTCAACGATCGGCGGCCGCGTGCCGGGTGGCGCCGCGACCGGGGGTCCGGTGGTCGACGCGGCCGGGTTCCTCCTCGACGTGCCGCTGATCGGCGCCGCCGAGGCGGCCGCACGCGTCCTCGCGCACTGGCAGGACGGTGCCCGGCTGAGCGAACTGCCGGACGGACGCTGGCTGTTGCAGCTGCCCCGGCCGGTGCGGACCCGTACCGACCGGGCTCCCGGAGCGCCGCTGCACGCCGTCGGCCGGGCGCTGGCGACGAGCCCGGGGCAGACCGGCGAGACCGGTGAACTGGTGATCACCAGAGGCAGTCTGACGGAGCGTCGACTCATCGCCGAACTGCTCCCGGTGGACCCCTCGGACTGGCTGGACCCGTCCGGGCTTACCCTCCACCGGCTCGGCCCGGTCGGCACCCCCGTCGAAGCCGAGCCGGTCGTGACCGACCTGTCGCGCCCGCCCGCCGTGGACCTGCGGGCCGCGGCCGGCGTCCTCGGGCGCAGCCGCCGGGCCGGGCGGCTGCTGACGGAGCAGCCTCCGGGCGTCGCGAAGGCGCGCCGGATCTCGGGGCTCGTGGCCGGGCTGCTGCTCGCGCTGGTGCTGTCGGTGCTGGCCTCGGTGGTCGTGAAGGGCGGCGTGCCGGGGGTGACCAACCTGCCGCTGGTCCTGCTGCCGCTGGCCATCGGCGCGCTCATCGGGCTGGCGTACCGCGGCAACTCCCGCCCCCGTACGGTCCGCTGGCGAGGCGGGCCACCTCGGCCCGCGCGGCCCGCCGGGCCCGGTCGGCCCGGCAGGGCCCGTGCCCTGGGCGCGGCGGCGCGCGGTGGCACCGCCCGTGGACGGCAGGGCCGGGCGCCCGTCACGCCGTTCGTCCTGTTCGTGCTGCTCGGCGTCGCCGCCCTGACGACCGGCGATGTCGGCAGCGGGAGCCTGCTGATCCTCCTCGGGGCGATCGGGGTCGCCGTGCGCGTGCTGCCGACGCTCCCCGCCGTCGCCGAACGCGTCCTCGCCGCCGCCGAGGCGCAGGAGGGCGGAGCGAAGACCGGCGGAGCCGCCGGTCCCGGCGCCCGGCGCCGCCGCCTCTGGCTCCCCGGTGCCCAGTGGCTGGCCCGGCTCGCCCTGCGCAGCCCCGTCGGGCTGCTCGTCCGGGAACGCCACGCCCGCTACCTGCACCGGCTCGCCCGTTCCTTCCGGCAGCGCCGGTGGGAGGACGCCCTGCGCGACGCCGTGCGGCTGGCCGGCGGCGCCGACGGCGGCCCGGAGCGGAGCCTGCTGACGCTGCGCCTGCCCGAGCGCTTCCTGGGCGCCCTGCGGCCCAGCCCGCGGGAGCGCGACGGGACGCCGATGGCCTCGCCGCTCAGCGGGCCGACCGTGCACGAGTACCTGACCGGCCTCTACCGGGAGGCCGCCGAGGCCCTGGAGCGGGACGGGCGGACCGACGAGGCCGCGTACGTGCTCGCCGACCTGCTGGTCGTGCCCGCCGAGGCCGTCGCCCTGCTGGACCGGCACGGCCGTACCGCCGAGGCCGCCGAACTCGCCGAAGGGCGCGGCCTGGCCGCGGAACTGGTGGTCCGGCTGCACTGGCGGGCCGGGAACCGGGACCGGGCGGTGCGGATCGCCCACCGGCGCGGCGCCTTCGCCGCCGCCGTCGAGCGGCTCACCGCGACCGACCCGACGGCCGCCCGCGAGCTGCGCGCCGCCTGGGTCGACGACCGTCGCCGGGCCGGCGACCGGCTGGGCGCCGTCGAGGCCGCCTGGCCGGACGAGACGCTGCGCCCGGGTGTGCTGCCGGAGCTCCGGGAGGCCGCCGAACTCGGCGGCGCAGTCCGGGGCCGGGCACTGGTCCACCTGCTCGCGCTCGGCGAGGACGTCGTGGAGCCGGTCCGCGCCGCGCTCACCGCGGCCGAGCCGAGCCGCGTCGGGCCGCACGTGACGACGCCGGACACCGCCGCGCCGCGCGCCGAGCGGGCGGCCGCCCTCGCCGCCCTCGCCGAACTGCCCTGTGCCGACCCGGCCGTCGACCGCGAGCTCGCCACCGTCGCCCTGCGCGGCCTGGTGCGCACCGGCGGACTGGGCGGCCACACCGTCGTGCGCTCCGAAAGCACCGTCCACACGCGGCTGTTGAAGCGCGCCGACCCGCTGGTCGCCGCCGACCTGCCGAAGCCCCGGCGGACCGTACCCGGCAGCGGCGGGGCGCTCGCCGTCACCGCCGCCGACCGCCCCGGCACGCTGCCCGTCCTGGACGCGGCCCGGCTGGACTCCGGCCTGCTGCTGGTGGCCTGCGGCCACGCGGGCGTACGGCTGCTCGGACCGGACGGCCGCGCCCGAGCCCGCTGGGACGTGCCCGCCGAGCAGTTGGTGCTCGCCGACCACGGCGGCACCGCGCTGCTGGTCAGCCGCTACGGTGCCGTCCGCGAGGTGTTCCGGCTCGACCTCGCCACCCGGCGGGTCGCGCGCTGGACGGCGCTGCGGGTGCGGGAGGTCGTCCCCTCCTACGACGGCCGCCACCTGCTCACCGTCGACGAGGACGGCATCGCCGTGCTCGACACCCGCGCCGCCCGGCCTACCGTCGTCCACCGCGAACTCGGCGGCGACCAGCGGACGGTGGGGCGGATCTCCCGGACCGCCGCGAGCTGCGCCGCGGTGGTCCGCACCCGGGCCGGGCGGCACACCGTCGAGCTGACCGAACTGTGGCGCTGGGACCAGCCCGACTGGGAGCTGCGCGCCCGCGACCAGGCCGAGCTCGACGCGGCCGACAGCGACCGGGTGGCCCTTGCCGACGGCCGCCTGCTGAGCGTCCGGCCGGGCGAGGCCCCCGGGGCGAGCGTGCTCGCCTGGACCGGCCGGGGGCGGGCGGAGCAGACCGTCACCGCCCCGTCGTCCGTCACGCCACCGCCGGTGCGGCTCAGCGCCGACGGCACCCACTGGGCGTTCACCGAACACACCGAGGACGGCCTGCGGGCCACCGTCGGCGGCCCCTCCGGAGCCGCCTTCACCGCCGTGCTGCCCGCGGCCTCCGAGCCGCCGGTGCTGCTGCGCGCCCACGCCGGGGCGCTGACCTGCTGGCACCGCTCCGGGCGGGTGCTGGCGGTGCGTACGGACGGCACGGAGCTGCTGGCCGACCTGCGGGTCACGACGGACTGACGCCGGGGGCGGGCAGGTGTCGCTCGTCGCCGCGCGAGCGACTCGGTCTCGATGCCGGGTTGCCGAGATCCTCGGGATCCGGGACGCCATGATCGCGCGCAAGGTCGCGGACTGCTGGATCGAGACCCTCCCGACCGCCGTCTGAGAAGCCGGCCGGTTCGTCCGCAGGGTGGTCCGGGTCCGGGTGGCTGCGCAACAGCAGTCGGCCGTGGCTGTTGGCGTAGGCACGGGGTTCGAACCTGCGGGCTGCTGCTGAGGAGCTCCGTGCCCGGCTGCGGCGCGGACTCGGTGTCGAGCCACTTCCTGATCGTCAGGCGGGCGACGCCGTCGATCGTTCCCGTCCCCCGTCAACGCGATCGGGCGGGGTGTTCGGCGGGGCGTGGTCGCCGGACAGGTAGGCGTCCAGGCGGGCTGCGGCGGTGAGCATGGCGCGGGCGCGGGTGGTGAGGCGTTGCTGCCAGTCGTCCAGGGCCGCGGCGAGGGAGGCGGTGCCGCCTGCCGTGCGGATCTGGTGCACGACGGTGGCGATGTGGGCGAGTGGGTGGCCGCCGCGGCGCAGGAGGTGGGCCAGTTCGGCGTCGCGGACGTCCTCGGGGCGGTAGGAGCGGTGGCCGCCGGGGCGGTCGCGGGCCGGGGTGAGGATGCCCGCCGTCTCCCAGGTGCGCAGGGTGGCGGGGGTGAGGCCGAGTCGGCGGGCGAGTTCGCCGACGCTGAGCGGGCCGGGGGTGGTGGTCGCCGGGGTGGTGGCCGGTTGCGGTGGTGCTGCGGTCAGGCCCTCGACCGCCCGGCGGACGGAGGCGAGGGTCTCCCGGTCGCGCAGCAGCTGGGCGTGGCCCCGGTCGAGGGCGGCCAGCGCCTCGTCCGGCCGGTCGGCGTGCACGGCGGACATCACCAGGGCCGCGGTCGGGTGCCCGAACGCCGCGACCAGGGCGAGGAAGGCCCGCAGGGCGGCGGCGTGCCGCTCGGTGTAGATCCGGTACCCGCTGGGGGTCCGCTCGGCGGGTGGGAGGAAGCCGTCGCGCTCGTAGTTGCGTACGGCCTGGGTCGAGAGGCCGTGCTCGCGGGCGAGGTCGGCAGGGCGCACGGCGGTGACCTTCGGTTTGAGACTTCTTGTCGAAAAAGCCGGGCTGAGACACGAAAAGTCTCAACCGATCTATCAAGGATACGCTTGAGGTCCATGAGCCAGGACATCCGAGACTTCCTCACCCCCTCCTGCGAACTGCTGGCGCTCGGCGAGCCGACGCACCAGGAACCCGCCTTCGGGCTGGTCCGCAACCGGCTGTTCGCCCAACTCGTGGCACGGGGCTTCCGCTCGATCGCCCTGGAGACCGACCGGGTGGCCGCGCTGGCCGTCGACGACTACGTCCGGCACGGCGCGGGCACCCTCGACGCGGCACTGGCCGAAGGCTTCACCCACGGTTTCGGTGCCCAACCGGGAAACCGCCGACTCCTCACCTGGATGCGGGAGTTCAACCGCGACCGGGAGGCCGGTGAGCGACTGGCCTTCCACGGCTTCGACATCCCGACCGAGAACACCACGGCCCCCAGTCCGCGCCGCTACCTCGAACACGCCCGTGACTACCTGCGACTCGACCTCGACATCGCCGCGTTGACGGGGGAGGACGAGCGCTGGGAGCGCGAGGAGGCGATCCTGGACGCCGCCGCCTCACCCGGGGCCACTCCCGAGGCCGAGCGGCTGCGCCGCACCGCCGACGACCTGCTCAACCAACTCTACGTCGGAGCACCGGACTTGATCGCGGCCGGCTCGCGCACCGAGTGGCTCCGGGCCCGGACCCAGCTGCAGGCCGGACTCGGACTGCTGCGCTACCACGCGCAGTCGGCGGTCCAGGGTCTCGGGACGAGCGCCCGGATCTCCGGCCTGATCAGGATGCGGGACGCCCTGATGGCGCAGAACCTGCTCGACATCCGCGAGATCGAGGCCCGGCGCGGCCCGACCCTGGTGTTCGCCCACAATCGGCACCTCCAGAGGAACCCGAGCGCCTGGTCGCAGGGGGAGCTGGACTGCGGCTGGAACGGCGCCGGCCACATCGCCGGCTCGCTGTTGGCGGAGCGCTACGTGTTCATCGCCGGGAGCCTCGGGCGCAGCACGGCGATCGGGCTGGGCGAGCCGGCCCCGGGGACGTACGAGGCGCGACTGCAATCCCGGTCCAGCGATTGGCGGTTGACGACCCCGCCGGTCTCGGGCACAGCCGAGACCCGTACCGACAGCACCCCGCGCCAGGGCTACTTCCCGCTCGACCCGGAGACCCTCGACGGCGCGGCCGCAGTACTGCACATCGCCGACGGAACGGCTGTGGCGTAGGGCCTGTCCGTCACGGCCCCGGGTGGGCGGCCCTCAGGTGGGCGACCAGGGCGGCGGTGCCGGCGGGGGAAGGGCGACCGGGGAGCGACGAACGGCGGCCGGAACGGCGCGGGACCGGACCGGCCGTTGACGCCGGCCGATCCGGTCCCGGGTCCTCGACTCCCGCGCCCTCGGCGCCGTCAGGGGTGCCCGTCCGATCCCGGTGCGCGGCCGGAGGCCGGAGGTGAGGGGCCGGGGGTGGGGAGTCGAAGGTCAGTGGCCGTTGGTCAGAGGGAGTCGCAGTACCGCGCGAACGCGGCCCCGGCCCCGGCGCCGGCCAGGCCTGCGACGGCGAGTCCGACCACGGCCGTGGCGGTGGCGAGCGTCTTCACGAGTGCGTTCGGTCGCATGAGTGCCCCCTTGTGCGGTACCCGCGTCGCGGATGATTCCGCATGGACATGATAACCATGCGGGCGGCGGTGGGTGCGTAAGGATCGAACGACGCGGACGGCCGGTGCCTCGGCTCCGCCGGCCGATCGCCGGCCGATCGCCCGGGGGTTCGGGGCCTGGCCGCCGCCCGCGCCGAGCCGGACGAGCCGGCCCCCCGGTGGTGGCGGTGCATCCCCGGCTGCCCGGTGGGGCCGCCGTTCCCGCCATCGCGCGCGGCCCGCTGCCGCCCGTGCCTACGATCGGTGCAGAGGGGGAGGGCGGGGGGAGAGCGCGGGGGCGAGACGGAAGCCAGGTAGCCGATGGCCCCGAGGTCCGTGCAGTGGCCGCCGTACGTGCGGGTCGCGCCGTGGATGCTGATCGTCGGCGGGCTGGTGTGGAACTCGCTGGATCCGACCGACTACTGGGGCGATCCGATGCTGGCGGCGGCCGCTGTGCTGGCGGGTGCGCTCCTGACGTTGCGGGACACCGTGGTGGTGGCCCTGGCGAACGTGACCGGGATCCTGGTGCTCTTGGTGCGGGACGGGTCGATCGGGACCCAGGACGGCTACCTGGAGCTGGTGAACACGGCCCTCGCGGCCCTGCTCGGGATCGGGGTGAACCGGGTGGTGGCCCAGCAGGGGCGGCGGCTGGCGCGGGTGCGGTCGGTGGCGGAGGCGGCGCAGCGGGCGGTGCTGCCGGAGCCGCCGGGGCTGGTGGCCGGGCTGGAGGTGGCCGCCTGCTACCGGGCGGCCCAGGACGAGGCGCTGATCGGCGGTGACGCGTACGCGCTGCAGGCCACGCGGTACGGGGTGCGGGTGCTGATCGCGGACGTGCGGGGCAAGGGGCTGCACGCGGTGGGGGCGGTGTCGGTGCTGCTGGGGGCGTTCCGGGAGGACGCGCACCGGGAGCCGGACCTCGGGGCGCTGGCGGACGCGTTGGAGCGCACGCTGGCCCGGGAGAGCGCGCAGCTGAGCGAGGAGCTGCGGCTGGAGGGGTTCATCACGGCGCTGCTGGTGGAGTTGCCGCCGGGGGAGGCGGTGGCCCGGACCCTGGACTGCGGTCACCCCGGGCCGTACCTGCTGGGGGCCGGCGGGCCGACGGTGTGCCGGTGGGACGCGGCGGATCCGGGGCTGCCGCTGGGGATGGGCGGGCTGGGGATGCCGCGCCCGGCGGTGGAGACCAGGCCGTTCCCGCCGGGGTGCACGCTGCTGCTGGTGACCGACGGGGTGACGGAGGCGCGGGACGCCGCGGGGGAGTTCTACGACCCGGTGCGCGGGCTGGCCCCGCTCGGGCCGTTCGCCGGGGCGCGGGCGGCGGTGGAGGCGTTGGTGGCGGACGTGGCCCGGTGGACGGGCGGCCCGCGGGACGACGACATGGCGGTGCTCGCGGTGGCCCGGCGCGGGGACGACGGCGGGGCGTGAGGGCGACCGCCGACCCGGGCGCGCGGGAGCGGGGAGGGGCGCGAGGAACCCCGCCGGGCCGGTCGCGGTGAGTGGCCGACCGGCCACCGAGAAGCAGCCCGCAGGGCCCGTTGATGGCTCCGAACGGTCACGCCGATATCACGATGGGGTTACGGAAGGCAGCTACCTCATGGATTCCGGCCAAGTTGAGCGGTCGGCTCCGGTGGCCGGAAAACGGGCGTCCGGATATCGGACGGCGAAATGGACTCCCTGGTCGTGGTCCCGGCCGGACGTCCCGGTGGGCCGTGGTGCCTTGGCGGACGGGCCAGGGCGGGCGCGGGCCGGATCGGGGCCGGGGCATAAGGGCCCGTAGGGGAGGTGCAAGGGGCCGTTCCGGCCGTGGCGGGATCCGGCCGACCCCAGGTTCGTCCGGAAACGGACCAGGTGCTTGCCCCGTGTCGAATGTGTGACCGAGAGTCGCATTGATGAACGAGAAGCCTCACCCCCGCCAGGCCCGTCTGTTCGGCCACCGCGACTTCCGGCTCCTGCTGACCGGAGCCGCGGCGGCCCAGACGGGCAGTCAGGTCACGCTGGTAGCCCTGCCGCTGGTGGCGGTGGTGGTGCTCGACGCCACCCCGTTCGAGGTCGGCCTGCTGACCGCGGCCGAGACCGCCGCCTTCTTGCTGGTCGGCCTGCCGGCCGGTGCCTGGCTGGACCGGATGCGCAAGCTCCCGGTGCTGATCCGCGCGGACGTGGTGCGCTGCCTCGCGGTGGGCTCGATCCCGCCGGCGGCGGCGTTCGGCGTGCTGACCATGCCGCAGCTCTACCTGGTCGCGCTGATCACCGGGGTGGCCACGGTGTTCTTCGACGTGGCCCACCAGTCCTTCCTGCCCGCCGTCCTGCCGCGCGGGCAACTGGTGGCCGGCAACGGCGCGCTGGAGACCGTGCGGTCCTCGGCGCAGATCGCCGGGCCGGGCCTGGGCGGCGGGCTGGTCCAACTTCTCGGCGCGCCGCTCGCCATCGTGGCCGACGCCTGCGGCTACCTCGCCTCCGCCCTGCTGCTCACCCGGATCAAGGTCGAGGAGCCCCGGCCCGAGCCGGAGCCCGGGCGCTCGCTGCGCGCCGAGGTGGCCGAAGGCGTGCGCTTCGTACTCGGACACCCGCTGCTGCGGGCGATCGCCGCCGCCACCGCGACGTCCAACCTGTTCGCCGCCGTGCTGATGGCCGTCCAGACGGTTTTCTGGGTGCGGGTGCTCGACCTGTCGCCCGGGGCCATCGGCGCGCTGCTGTCGGCCTCCGCCGTCGGCGGGCTGGCCGGTGCGCTGTGCGCCGGGCAGCTGTCCCGCTGGGTCGGACAGGCCCGGTTGATCTGGCTGGCCACCGTGGTGAGCGCACCGTTCGCGCTGCTGTGGCCGCTCGCCGCCGGCGGCTCGGGCGCCCTGCTGTTCGGCCTCGCCTCCGGCGTGGTGCTGTTCGGTGCGGTGGCCTACAACGTCGCCCAGGTGAGCTTCCGGCAGAGCGTCTGCCCGCCCGAACTGCTCGGGCGGATGAACGCCACCATGCGCTTCCTGGTGTGGGGCACGATGCCGATCGGCGCCCTCGGCGGCGGGCTCGTCGCCGACTGGGCCGGCCCGCGCGCCGCGCTGTGGCTGTGCGCGGCGGGCTTCCTGCTGGTGCCGGTGCCGCTGTTGCTCTCGCCGCTGCGCCGGATGCGCGACCTGCCCACGGCCCCGGCCGAACCCCGGGCCGTGGCCGGCGATGACACCCAGGACGCCGCCGGCGCCGCCGAGGCCTCGCACGCCGTCGGCGCCGAGGACGCCCAGGACTCGCGTGACGCCCAGGACGCCCGTGACGCCCAGGACGAGGAGGCCGCCCGGCACCCCGCCGCGAGCCCCACCGCCCACTGACCCCCCGACCCGAGCCGACACCGGAAACCGGAGACCGTTCCGTGCACGCCAGCATCACCGCCGCCTACCTCGCCCGGTACCGCTCCGCCGCCGCCGACTCCCCGGTGGAGCTGCTCCCGCTGACCGGCGCCCAGCGTCGGTTCCTGATCACGCGTCGACTCGCGCCGCTGACCCGCTCCGACGTCGCCCCACTGTTCTTCGCCTACCCGGGCGGCACTCTCGACCTGGCTCGGCTGGGCCGGGCCGCCGCCTCCGTCGCGGCCGGTCACCCGGCGCTGTGCGGCGCCTTCGCGATCGTGCGCGGCACGCCCGTCCTGCGCACCGGTGGCCCCTCGGTCGAGGTCGCCCGGATCCCCGTCGCCCCCGGCGGCAGCACCCACGCGGTGCTGCGCGAGGCGCTGCTGGACTGGCCCGTCGACGGGCCCGCGCTGCGCCTGCTGGTGGCCCGGGAGCCGGACGGCGGCGAGGAGTTGCTCGCCCTCGCGCTGGACCACGCGGCCTGCGACGAGCAGTCGCTCGGGGTGCTGGTCGGCGAGCTCACCGAGGCGTACCGGCGCGACGAGGAGCCCGCGCCCGGTCCCGCCGCGCAGGCCGTCGCCGACTTCCGGGAGGCCGTGGAGCTCCAGCTGGCCGCCGAGGAGTCCGCCGCCGGGCCGGCCGCCCAGGCCCACTGGGGGCGCCGGCTCGGCGGCATGGTCGGGGCGGGTGGCGGCGCCGCGACGGTCACCGGCATGCTCACCGAGCGGCTGCCCGCCGTCGAGGCGGCCGCCCGCAGCGCCGTCTTCCCCGCCCTGCTGGACGCCGTCGGCGCCGCCGCCCGTCGGCTGCACCGCGCGGACGGCCCGCTCGCGCTCGGCTACCCGTGGGGCGGCCGCCCGCCCGGGGCGCCCGCCGCGCTCGGGTGCTTCCTCAACACCCTGGTGCACGCCGTGCCGACGCAGCCCGCCACCGACCTGGAGGCGCTCTGCGACGACTGGTGGGACGACCTGGACCACGCCGGCACGCCGTTCGACGAGGTGGTCCGGGCCGCCCGCATCGCAGGGTCCCCCTGGTCGGGCGCGCTGGACGCGATGCTCACCTTCGAGGACCTCCAGCGCCGCCCGGCGCTGGTGCTCGGCGGGGTGCCCGGCCGGGAGGTCCACCTCGCGGGGCGTCCGCTCGCCGCTCCGATGGCCGTCTCCGCCTCCCACGGCGACGAGCTGACGGTGCGCCTGGCCTGGGACAGCGAGCGCTTCCCGGCCGCCGACGCCGAGGCCGCCTTCGCCGACCTGCTCGCAGTCCTGCGCCGCCACCTCTTTTAGGCCCGCTCCTCCCGGTCCACCGAGCCCGCGTCCTCCGAGCCCGCGTCCTCCGAGCCCGCGTCCTCCGGGCCCGCGTCCTCCGGGCCCGCTCCGGCTCCGGCCGCCCAAGTCCACCGTCCCCCGACGGTTCCGCTCCCCGAAGCCCCGGGCCGCACCCTCACCCCGGTGCCGCCCGCCCCCACCGGCCGCGCCCGGGACCACCCCACGCCCGCAACCGGCCACCGAAGTGCCGACACGCCCACCACACAAGGGAATCATCCATGTTCGCACTCTCTCCGTCGCAGGAGATCGTCTGGCTGCACGAGCAGATGCAGCCGGGCAGCCGCGCCTACAACTTCACCGGCGTCCTCGACCTGTGGGGCACCTTGGACCGGGACGCCCTGCACGCCGGGCTCGCCGCCACCCTGGCCCAGCACCCGGGCCTGCGGCTGGAGTTGGTGGCCCGCCCGGAGGGCCTGCCCGGCCAGCGGGTCGCCGAGGACTGCCCGCCGGAGCTGCGGCACAGCGACTACTCCGCCGAGGCCGACCCGGAGGCCGCGTTCCGCACGCTGCTCGCCGCCGAGGCCGAGGAGCCGCTGGACACCGAGCGGGCGCCGCTGCTGCGCTGGCACCTGGTCAAGCTCGCCGACGACCACCACCGGCTGATCCACGTCGAGCACCACCTCGTCCACGACGGCCACTCCTTCGCGATCTTCCTGCGCGACCTGTTCACCGTCTACCGCGCCCACGTCCTCGACCAGCCCTACGAGCTGGCCACCGCCCCCTCCTACGAGCAGCACGCCCGCACCGGGCCCGACCCGCAGGCCCGCGAGCGCGCCCTCGCCTTCTGGACCAAGGAGCTGGCCGACGCCCCGCGCGAGGTCACCCTGCCCGGACTGGCCCGGCCGGGCGTCGAGCGCCGCCACCGCGGCGGACAGCTGCGCCAGGCGATCGGCGCCGACCTCGCCGGGCGGCTGCGCGAGCGCAGCAAGGCCGACGGCCACACCCCGTTCAGCACCCTGCTCGCCCTGTTCGCCGAACTACTGCGCCGGCACAGCGGCCACCACGAGGTGACCGTCGGCACCGCCGTCGGCAACCGCCCGGAGGGCTTCGAGGGCACCGTCGGCATGTTCGTCAACACCGTGCCGCTGCGCCTTCGGCTGGACCCGTCCGCCTCCGGCACCGACGCGGTGGACGAGGTGACCGACGTCCTGATGCGCGCCCTGCCGTACCAGGACCTGCCGGTCCAGGAGCTCACCCGCCGCCTCGGGTTGCACACCAGCGGCGCCGACAACCCGTTGTTCAACGTGATGTTCAGCGCCCACGACGCCGCGCTGCCGGACGTCCAGGCGCCCGGCCTCGACGTCTCGCTGTACGAGGGCTTCAACACCGGCACCACCCGCTTCGACCTCGACCTGGTGCTGCTGCCGGACGACCGCCGGGTGGTCGGCGAGAAGCACGGCGCCGCCGGGATGACCCTGATCTGGGACTACGACGCCGACCTGTTCGGCGAGACCAGGGCGGTGCTGCTCTCCGAGCGCCTGTTGGAGCTGCTGCGCCGCTACCTGGACAGCCCCGGGACGGTGCTCGCCGAGCTGGCCCCCGCGCCCGAGGCCGAGCCGGCCGCCCCCGTCGCCCCGGTCGGGCTCGACCCGGCCGCCGCCCACGACCCGACCGCGCTCGCCCTGCTGGCCGGCGCCGAGCGCATCACCTACGGCGAACTCGACCGGCGCGTCGGCGAGTTGGTCGACCGGATGCGCGCCGCCGGGGTCACCGCCGGCCAGCCGGTGGCCGCCGTGCTGCCGCGCGGCACCGACAGCGTGGTCGCCCTGCTGGCCTGCCTGCGCCTCGGCGCCGTGCACGCGCCGCTGTCCACCGAGGACCCGGCCGCCCGGCTCGGCCTGCTGCTGGAGCGGCTCGCCCCCGCGCTCGTCCTCGCCACCCGGCAGAGCGCGCTCGCGCTGCCGGCCGAGGGCGTCACCCCGGCGCTGCTGGACGGCCCCGCCTTCCCGAAGGCCGAGCCCGCCGCCGCCCTGGAGGGTGGCGCGTACATCATCCACACCTCCGGCTCCACCGGTGTGCCCAAGCCCGTCCTGGTCGGCCGCGAGGCGCTCGCCGGGTACGTCGCCGCGATCGCCGCCCGCTACGAACTCACCGCCGCCGACCGGGTGCTGCTGTTCGCCCGGCCGTCCTTCGACGTGTCGCTGGAGGAGGTGCTGCCCGCCCTCGCGGTCGGCGCCGCGCTGGTGGTGCCGCAGCGCGAGGTGCCCACCGGGCCCGAGCTGGTCGCCGTGCTCGCCGCCCGCGGCGTCACTGTCGCCAACCTGCCCACCAGCTACCTGCTCGCCGTCCGCGAGGATCTGCGCGAGGCGCTGCGCGACGGCCGCTGGTCGCCGCGACTGCTCGTCCTCGGCGGCGAGCGGCTGCCCGCCCGGGCGCTGGCCGGGCTGACCGAGGCCACCACGGTGCTCAACGCCTACGGCGTCACCGAGGCCACCGTCACCTCCACCGTCCACCAGGTCACCGAGGCCGATGTCGCCGCGGACGGCGAGATCCCGCTCGGCGCCGAACTCGACGGCGTGCGCCTGCACGTGCTGGACGAGACGCTGCGCCCGCTCCCGTACGGCTGCGTCGGCGAACTCGCCGTCAGCGGCGGGCTGTTGGCGGAGGGGTACATCGGCCTGCCGGAGCCCACCGCGGCCCGGTTCGTCACCGTCCCCGCGCTCGGCGGCGCCCGGGTCTACCGCACCGGCGACCGCGGCTACCGCGACACCGAGGGCCGGCTGTGCTTCCTCGGCCGGGCCGACAACCAGATCAAGCTGCGCGGCCACCGGATCGAGCTGGAGGAGATCGAGGCCGCCGCCTCCGCCGAACTCGGCGGCCGCTCCTGCGCGGTGGTGCTGCACACCGACCCGCAGACCGGCCCCCGCCTGGTCGGCTTCCTGGAGGGCACCGAGCGCCCCGACCAGGCCGCGCTGCACGCCGCGCTCGCCCGCCGGCTGCCCGGCGGACTCGTCCCGGCGAGCTGGACTGCCGTCGAGGCGATGCCCACCCTGCCCGGCGGCAAGCCCGACCGCGCCGCCCTGGCCCGGCTGGTCCAGGAGGCCCCGGAGGAGCCGGAGAGCGCGCCCAGCACCTTCGACGATCCCGGCCAGGAGCTGATCGCCGCCGCCTGGCGCGAGGTCCTCGGCCACGACCGCTTCGGCGCGGACTCGCACTTCTTCGAGGTCGGCGGCCACTCGCTGCTCGCCGCCCAGCTGGCCGCCTTCCTGGAGCCGCACCTGGGCAGCCGCCCGCCGCTGCGCACCCTGTTCCGCCACGCGGTGCTGGCCGACCAGGCCCGCGTCCTCACGGGTGAGTCGAAGTGACGGCCCCCTCCGCTGTCCTGGAGGACGGCCACCGCGAGATCGTCGAGGCCTTCGAGAGCTTCATCCGCCGCGAACTCGTGCCGCTCGCCGCCGAGTTGCCCGAGACCGCCGACCAGGTCCCGACCGACCTGCGGGCCTACGTCCGCAAGCGCTCCGCCGCGCTCGGCTTCTACGCCGGCGACTACCCGGAGGAACTCGGCGGCTCCGACATGCCGTTCACCGCCGTCGTGCTGCTGCACCACGCCGCCGGGCGCAGCGGCTGCGTGCTCGCCCCGTACGCGCTGGCCGGCTCCGACGGGCCCAGCCCGCTGCTGCGGCACGGCACGCCCGAGCAGGTCGAGCAGCACCTCGTCCCGCTGGTGCGCGGCGAGCAGACCCGCTGCCTGGCGCTCACCGAGCCGCAGGCCGGCTCGGACGCCTTCCGCCTCACCACCGCCGCCGTGCGCACCGGCGACGGCTGGGTGCTGAACGGGCGCAAGACCTTCGTCAGCAACGCCGAACACGCCGGGATCGCCCTGGTGGTCGCCGCCACCGACCTCGGTGACGGCAAGGGCCCGAGCGCCGGGGCCACCGCCTTCGTGCTGCCGATGGACCAGCCCGGTCTGCGGATCGGCCAGCGCTACGAGGGAATGTCCGGCGAGCCGCTGTTCGAGCTGCTGCTCGACCAGGTCACCGTCGGCCCGGAGGCCGTGATCGGCGGCGAGGAGGGCATCGCCGCGGCCACCGCCCTGGCCATGGACAGCCTCTCCCGCGGCCGCCTGGTGGTCGCCGCGATGTGCAACGGCATCGCCGAGTACGCGCTGCGGGCCGGCGTGGAGTACGCCCGGGAGCGGCGCGCCTTCGGCAAGGTCATCGGCGAGTACCAGCACATCCAGGAGCACCTGGTGGCCACCCGCGCCGAGGTGGAGTGCTCCAAGCTGCTCACCCTCGCCTGCGCCCGGCTGGTCGACGAGGGCACCGAGTCGCCCGAGAACGCGGCGCTCGCCAAGCTGACCGCCTCCGAGACCGCCGTGCGCGCGGTGGACCGCTCGCTCCAGGTCCACGGCGCCACCGGCTGGGTGCGCGGCCACCCGCTGGAATTCCTGTACCGCTACGTCCGGATGACCACGATCATCGAGGGGACCTCCGAGGTCCAGAAGGTGATCATCGCTCGTTCCATGGGCCTGAACTGACGGTTTCTCGTACGTACTTGGAGACGATGATGGAATCCCTGAGCATCGGCTACGGCCGTCCCCACCAGGACGGCGCGGTCCTCGACCTGTTCACCGGCCAGGCGCAGCGCACCCCGCAGGCGCCGGCCCTGATCGACGGCCAGCACACCTACGACTACGCCGGACTCGACCGCCTCGCCGACACCGTGGCCACCGCGCTGCGCGGCAAGGTCGGCCCGGGCGACCTGGTCGGCGTCTGCCTGGGCCACTCGGCGGCGCTGGTCGCCGTCACCCTCGGCATAGCCAAGCTGGGCGCCGTCCACCTGCCGCTCGGCCCGCGCCCCGGCGAGAAGCGGCTGCAGGCCGTCGCCGAGCAGCTGCGCCCGGTCTGCCTGGTCGGCGAGCCCGCCGTGCTGCCGCCCGGCGGCGAGCGGCTGGCCCTGGACCTGCCCACCGCGGACCAGCCCGGGGCCGGCGTGGTCGCCGCCCTGACGCCCGGCGGGCAGGTCAGCGTGCCCGTCGGCACCCACTACGCCGTCCTCACCTCCGGCTCCACCGGCACCCCCAAGGCCGTCGCCGTCACCGAGCCGGCCCTCGGCGCGCTGCTGCACTGGTACCGGGAGCTGACCGGCCTCGGCCCCGGCGAGCGGCACAGCCTGCTGATCGGGGTGGCCTTCGACCCGCACGTCATGGAGCTGTGGGCCACCCTCACCTCCGGCGCCGCGCTGGTGGTCGCCCCCGAGGCCGTCCGCTGGGACTCCGGTGCGCTCACCGACTGGCTGGGCGAGGCCGGCATCACCACCGCCCTGCTGCCCACCCCGCTGGCCGAGCCGATCCTCAACCGGCCCTGGCCGGCCGGGCTGGCGGCCCTGCGCCACCTGGTGATCGGCGGCGACCGGCTGCGCCGTGCCCCCGGGCCGGAGGTCACCGCGACCGTCCACAACGCCTACGGCCCCGCCGAGGCCACCGTCGCCACCACCGTGCACACCATGGCACCCGGCGGCGACCACGGCGCCGGCGCGCCGCCGATCGGCCTGCCGATCCCCGGCGCCGTCCTGCTGGTCACCGACGAGCAGGGCCGCCCGGTGCCCAGAGGCACGGCCGGCGAGCTGCGGATCGGCGGCCGGGGCCTGGCCGCCGGGTACCTCGACCCCGAGCTGACCGCCCGCCGCTTCGTCCAGGTGCCGCCCGGCGTGGACGGCACCGACCGGGTCTACCGCACCGGCGACCGGGTGGTGATGCGCGCCGACGGCGTGCTGGAGTTCCACGGGCGCCTGGACGACCAGGTCAAGGTCAGCGGGGTGCGGATCGAACCCGCCGAGGTCGAGGCCGCCTTCGAGCGCGACCCCCGGGTGCGCCGCGCCGTGGTCGCCGCCGAGACGGCGGAGACCGGCGTCCGGCTGCTCGCCTTCGTGCAGACCGGGACGGACACCGAGCCCGGCAGCCTGCTGGAGGCCGTCCGGCCCTGGCTGCCCGAGCAGGCCGTGCCCTCGGCGGTCCGGCTGGTCGACACCTTCCCGCTGGACGCCAACGGCAAGGTGGACCGCGCGGCGCTGCTCGCCGCCGAGCCGCCCGCCCCGGAGGCCGTCGGCGAGGAGGGTGAGACCCCGGTCGAGCGCACCGTGCTGAAGCTCTGCCGGGAGCTGATCGGCCGCGCCGACCTCGGCCCGGGCGACAACTTCCTCGCCGCGGGCGGCAACTCGCTCGCCGCCGCCCGACTGCTGGAGTCCCTGGAGGGGGAGTACGGCGTGCGGCTGCGCGCCCCCCTGCTGCTGCGCCAGCCCGACCTGCGGGCGGTCGCGCGGCTGGTGGAGGAGCGGATGCCCAGCGCGTCCCTCGCGTAGCGGCCCGTACTCCGTGTGCGGGGCGGCCCGCACCCCGGGTACGGGCCGCCCCGGCGGGGCCCGGGCGTTGCCGCCGTGCACCGCGGCAGAGGTCGCCGTCGACCCGTCCGGCCCCGCCCCGCCGTACCTCCTGTCCTGAACAGCGGCGCCCCGGCCTCACCGCCGGGGCGCCCGGAAGGGAACCCGTCATGACGCCCGCCCGCCCCACCCTCCCCGCCCTGGTCGCCCGGCAGGCCGAGCAGCACCCGACCGCGCTCGCCCTGACCGACGGCGACACCTACCTCACCTACCGCGAACTCCTCGACGCCTCCGGCCGGTTGGCCGCCGTCCTGGCCGCCCGCGGGATCGGCCCCGGCAGCGCCGTCGGCCTGCTGTGCGCCCGCTCCGCCAGGTTCGCCGTGGCCCAACTCGCCGTCTGGCGGGCCGGCGCCCTCGTCGTCCCGCTCGACCCGGCCTACCCCCGCCCGCGCATCGCCGAAATGACCGGGGACGCGGACGTACGGCTCGTCCTCGGCGACAAGGCGCTGCTCGCCGACGCCGGACTGCCCGCCGAACGCACCCTGGTGCTCACCGAGCGCGGCACCGAGGAGACCGGGGCGGCGGCGCCCGACGCCTCCGAGCCGGACGCGCCCGCGCTGCTCTACTACACCTCCGGCTCCACCGGTCGCCCCAAGGGCGTGCTCGTCCCGCACCGCGCCGTCGCCGAACTGGTCACCGCCCCCGACGGCCTCGCCCTCGGCCCGCGCGACCGGGTGCTCTTCCACTCCACCCCCTCCTTCGACGCCGCCACCTTCGAACTCTGGGCCCCGCTCGCCCGCGGCGCGGCCGCCGCCGTCTCCCAGGCCGAGCGGCCCAGCGCCGAGGAGCTCGTCCGCGACATCGAGCGGTTCGGCGCCACCACCGCCTTCATCACCACCGCGCTCTTCCACCACCTGGCCGCCAAGCAGTCCCGGATCTTCGGCGTGCTGCGCACCCTGGCCGTCGGCGGCGAGGCGCTCGCCCCCGAGTACGCCGGGGCGGTGCTGCGGGCCTTCCCCTGGCTGGAGCTGTACAACGTCTACGGGCCCACCGAGGCCACCACCTTCACCACCGCGCACCGGATCACCCCGGCCGACTGCGAGGGCGGCCCCGTCCCGATCGGGCGGCCCTTCGGCGGCGCCCGCGCCCTCGTCCTGGACGAGCGGCTCGCGCCGGTCGAGCCCGGCACCGTCGGCGAACTCTGGATCGGCGGCGGACGGCTCGCCCAGGGCTACCTCAACCGGCCCGAGCTGACCGCCGAGCGCTTCCGGGACCTCCCGGGCAGCGGCCGCGCCTACCGCAGCGGCGACCTGGTGCGCCAACGCGCCGACGGCGCACTGGAGTTCCACGGCCGCACCGACGACCAGGTCAAGGTCCGGGGTTTCCGGATCGAGCCCGGCGAGGTCGAGCAGGCACTGCTGCGGTTCGCCGAGGTCGCCGAGGCGGCCGTGGTGGTCCGCCGGGCCGGACAGCCCGACGCCGCGCTCACCGCCTGCGTCGTCCTCGCCGAGGGCGCCGGGGTGGCCGTCGAGACCCTGCGCACCCGGCTCGGCGAACGGCTGCCCGCCCACCTGGTGCCCACCGCCTGGGCCGTCCTCGCCGAGCTGCCGCTCACCGGCAGCGGCAAGGTCGACCGGCGGGCGCTCGCCACCGCCCCGGACCCCTCGGCGGACCGCGCGACGACCGAGGCCGAACTCACCCCGATCCAGAAGGTCGTCGCCGAGGCCTGGAGCCGCGCCCTGGAACGCCCGATCACCGACCCGGCCGCCGACTTCCTCGCCGAGGGCGGCCACTCGCTGCTCGCCATGTGGGTCGTCGACGACCTGGCCGGGGAGTTCGGCATCGACCTGTCCCTGGCCGACTTCCTCGGCCACCCCACCGTGGCCGGCCAGGCCGAACTGCTAGAGCGCGCCCTGCGGGCCGCCGACGACACCCCGGGAGCACCCCAGCGATGACCAGCGACCAGAACGACCTGCTCCGCCGCGCCCGCAACCGCCGCACCACCGCCGCCGCCACACCGGAGCACCCGACGGCCGCCGACACCGGCCCGGCCCCGCTCTCCCACGCCCAGCAGCGGATGTGGCTGATGGACCACCTCGGCCAGGGCGGCGCCCTCTACAACGTCCCGATCGCCACCCGGCTGCGCGGACCGCTCGACCGGGAGGCCCTGGCCACCGCGCTCACCGGCCTCACCGAGCGGCACGCCGTGCTGCGCACCCGCTACCCGCGCCGGGGCGAGCAGCCCTACCAGCACATCGAGCCGGCCGGACCGGTGCCGCTGGCCGTCGTGGACACCTCCGCCGACGGCACGGAGCAGCTGGCGGCTGAGGCCGCCCGCCCGTTCGACCTCACCGACGGGCCGGTGCTGCGCGCTCTGCTGCTGCGGCACGCGCCCGAGGACCACACCCTGCTGCTGACGATTCATCACATCGCTGTCGACGGTGGCTCGTTGCCCGTCCTCGCCGCCGACCTCGCCGAGCTGTACGCCGCCGCCCGCGACGGCGTCGAGCCCCGACTACCGCAGCCCGGCCTGCCGTACGCCGAGTACGCCCGTCAGGAGCGCGCCCGGGGCGCCGAACTCACCGCCGCCGCCGACGCCCTCGCCGGCCAGCTGGCCGGCGCCCGGCCGCTGTCGCTGCTGCGGCCCGTCGCCCCCGGCGCCCGCGACCGCCGCGCCGGGCTGCACGCCGTACCGCTCGACGCCGCCACCGTCGAGGGCCTGCGGCAGCTCGGCGCCCGGCACGGCGCCACCCTGTTCGCCGTCGTCCTCGCCGCCGCCTTCGCCACCCTGCGCACCGCTGCCGGGCAGGACGACCTCACCCTCGGCTGCGCCAGCGGCCACCGCGCCCGGCCCGAGCTGCGCCGCACCGTCGGCCTGGGCGTCAACACCCTCGCGGTGCGGGCCGAACTGGCCGGGGAGGAGTCCTTCGCCGAGGCGCTCGCCCTGGTGCGCGGCGCCCTGCTGGAGGCCCAGCAGCACCACCAGGTGCCCTTCGACCTGGTGGTCGAGCGGCTCGGCGCGGCGGCCCGCGGCGCCGACGGCACCCCGCTGCTCTCGGTCAGCTGCGACCTGGTCCAGCCCGCCGCCCCGCTGACGCTGCCCGGCCTCGACGCCGAGAACGTCGAACTCGACCTGGAACTCGCCAAGTTCGACCTCACCCTGGTGCTGGAGGAGGGCCCCCGGCCGCGCTGCCTGATCCAGCACGACCAGGCGGCGCTGGACGAGGCCACCGCCGCCCGGCTGGCCGAGGCCTTCGCCGCCGTGCTCCGGGCCGTGGCCGAGGGCGAGGGCGAGGACCGTCCGCTCGCCGAACTGCCCGGCGAACTCCTGGTCTCCACCGTCCGGCACCCGGTGCTGGCGGCGCTGTCGGCCGCCCCCGGGGTTGCCGACGCGGCCGTGGTCGAGACCGCCGACGGCCCGCCGCTCGCCTACGCGGTGGTGCGCGGCCCGGTCGCCCCCAGTGGCACCGACCTGCGCTCGCTGCTCCGGCGCTCCGTCGCGGCAGCCGAACTGCCGCTGGCCGTCACCCTGTTGGACCGGATCCCGCGCGGCTCGGACGGCGCCGTCGACCGCGACCGGCTGCCCGGGGCCGCTCCCGCCCCGGCGCCCACCGCCGATGACCGGCCCGGCCCGCTCGAACTGGTCCGCGCCACCTTCGGCGACCTGCTCGGCAGCGTCCCGCCCGCCGACGGCGACTTCTTCGCCCTCGGCGGCCACTCGCTGGTCGCCGTCCAGCTCGCCGAACGCCTGCGCACCCGGCTCGGAGTGCCGCTCACCGGCCTCGACGTCCTGGAACACCGCACCCCGCGCGCCCTCGCCGCCCTGCTCGCCGCCCGCGAGGAGGAGCGCCGCTCCGCTCTCACCCGCACCGGCGCCCGGCCGAGCGGCGAGCCCCGCACCGGTACCGTGCTGCTCACCGGCGCCACCGGCGGCGTCGGCGCCGCCGTCCTGCAGGAGCTGATGGCCCAGGGCCGGCCGGTACGCGTCCTGGTCCGCCCGGAGTCGGCCCACCTGCCGGCCCTGCACGGTGCCGAGATCGCCGAGGGCGACCTCGGAGACCCGGACAGCCTCCAGCGCGCCGTCAAGGGCGTGGACGCCGTCATCCACTCCGCCTGCACCTTCACCGAGCACGAGACCGACGTCGCCGCGATGCGCGCCCTGCTGGACGGCTGGTCCGGCGGCCCGTTCGTCTTCGTCAGCAGCATCGACGCCTACGGGCGCCCGGCCGGCACCGAGGTCGCCGAGGGCGGCCCCAGCGGCGCACCGGTCTCCCCGTACGGGCAGGCCAAGCTCGACTGCGAGCGGATGCTGTTCGAGACCGCCCAAGCCACCGGCCGCGGCCCGGCCACCGTGGTGCGCGCCCCGATCGTCTGGGGGCCGCACCACCGCCTGCGCGACCAGCTGCGCTGGGGCTCCACCGGCGACCTCTACCAGGCCGCGCTGGCCGGCCGGCCGATCGTCCTGCCGGCTGGCGACCAGGGCGAGTGGAACGGCGCCGCCTGGGTGCACTCCGCCGCCCTGGCCCGCGCCCTCGCCGCCTGCGCCCTGCCCGACGGCCCCGCCGCCGGCCGGATCGTCAACGCGATCACCGGGCACGTGTCCTGGGCGGAGTTCGGCACCGAGCTGATCCGACTGCTCGGCACGGCCGGCACGGTGGAGCACCGCCCCGACGCCGACCCGCAGCTGCGGCGCCCGTGGCACTACCGGGCCGAGACCCTGGCCGCCGCGCTGCGGCCGGAGCCGGGGGAGGACTGGCGCAGCGTGCTGGCCGCCATGGTGGGCTGACGGCTCCTGACGACGGGCGGAGGTGCTCGGTGCTCCTCCGCCCGGTCCCGCCGGGTGAGTCGGCCCGGATGCGTCCCTCGGTCGTCCACGAGCCGCCGGCGCGCGGCCGGCGCGCCCGTGTCCGGGCGGAGGCCTCCGGGCGCCGTCCCCGGCCTCAGCCGATGTGGACCACCCGGGCCCAGCCCGGCGGCGTGTCCGGCCGGTACTCGCTGTTGTTCTCGTTGTACCGGGCCGGCCGCCGGAACAGCCCCACCACCGTGCGGCAGGACGGCGGGACGGCCGGCCACGGCGTCTGCCCGTCGGTCAGCACCACCACGACGTCCGGCTGCGGCCTGGTCCGCAGCGCCGCCGCGAAGCCCGTCCGCAGGTCGGTGCCCCCGCCGCCGACCAGCGGGATGCCGGCCGCCCGGCAGAGCGCGGTGGCCGTCTGGAGGGCCGCGTCGCAGGACAGCACGGTGACCAGGTCGTGCCGCCCGCCGACCGCCCGCCCGATCGCGGCGACCTCCAGCAGCGCGCTGCCCAGCTCCTGGTCGGAGACCGAACCCGAGGTGTCGATCACCACCGAGACCCGGGGCGGACGCCGCCGCAGGCTCGGCAGCACCACACCGGGGAGCCCGACCGAGCGGCGGGCCGGGCGGCCGTAGCTGTAGTCGCCGCCCGCGCCCGGCCCGGACACCGCCGAGCGCAAAGCCGCACCCAGCAACTGCCGCCACGGCTGCGGCGGGTGGAACACCTCCTCGGCCCAGCGCCGCCAGCCCGCCGGGGCGTTCCCCGGGCGGCCCCGGATGCCCTCGGCGACCCGGAAGCGCACGGCGTCCTGCTCCTGGGCGGTCAGTCCGTGGGCACCGTCCGGGCCCAGCTCCCAGGGGCGGTCCACGCCGTCGGCGCCGCTGCCGCAGTCCAGCCAGGCCAGGTTCAAGCGGCGCAGGTCGAAGCCGAAGCCGCGGACGTAGTCCTCCATCAGCTCGCCCGCCGGCAGGTCGAGCAGCGCCGGCGTCAGCGCGCCGGCCGGCGTGACCAGGCCGTCCCCGAAGGCGTCGTCGTTGATCTCGCAGTCGGCGGCGATGTTCATCCGCAGCCGGTCCGCGGAGCCCGTCAGCCCGAGTTCGCCGGCCAGGCGGTCGCTGCGGCCGTGGTGGTCGCGCAGCAGGTGCGAGACCTCGTGCACCCAGACCGAGGCGAGGTCCTCCACCGGGGTGCGCTCGACGAAGCCGGGCGAGGCGTAGCAGCGCCAGTGGCGGTCCACGGCCATCGTCGGCACCTGCCGGGACTCCACCAGGTGCAGGGCGAACAGGGCCGTCGCCAGGTAGGGACGGGCCCGGACGGCCTGCAGCCGGGCGGCGTACAGCTTGCCGAGGTCCAGTGGGCGGGCGTCCGGTGGGCGGAGACCCGGTGGGCGGAGGGCCGGCGGGGCGGAGGCCGCTGCGCCCGGTCGGCGGGCGGTCAGCGCTCTGCCACGCCTGCCGACGTCCAGCGGGGTGGGGGCGGGCCGGGCGCTCCAGCCGGTGTCCGGCGGCGTGCCGCCCGCGCTCATCGGACCGTCACGTCGGTCCGGGCGGCGACGCGCACCGCGGCGCGGTCGGCCCGCCGGGACAGCGCCACCGTCGAGGCCAGGTGCTCGATCGCCGCCGGGACCTCCCAGTCCTCCCGGCGCAGCGAGGCCAGCGTGGTGGCCGGGACGACCAGCACGTCCGGTGCGCCGGTCGCCATCGCCCGCACCAGCAGCGCCCAGGCCGCGTCCCAGCGCGCCCGCTCCGGCCGGTTGCGCACCGCGGCCACCACCCCGTCCAGCACCACCTGGCGAAGGTCCCCGCGCTCGGGCAGCACCGCGTGCGCAGGGTCGGCGAGCAGCTGCTCCGGGTCCGGCAGGTCCATCCGGTCCATGCTCGCCATCAGCTCCAGCCCGGGGCCGTCCCCGACCGTGCCCCGGACCAGCAGCGACAGCACCTCCCGGGAGGAGCCGGCCGCGGTGGCGAAGGCGATCAGCCGCAGCGTCATGTCCCAGCTGCGCGGGGACGGCCAGGCCCCGCCCCGCTTGGTCTCGGTGGTGGGCATCCGGTGCACCAACTCCGGTCGAACGGTCAGCAGTTCGCAGACCGCCCGGCGGGCGAGCGCGACCGCGCCGGTCAGCTCCGCCGGATCGAGCCGCGGAAGGGTGGCGACCGGCCACACCCCGCCGAGCCCGCGCACCACCACCTCGTGGTCGTGCACCCACTGCAGATGGACGAACCGGTTCGCCAGCGGTGGGCTCAGCTCCCACCCGTCGGCCGCCGAGGAGCGCGGGTTCGCCGCGGCCACGATCCTGACGCCCGGCGGCAGTTGGAGCGCGCCGATGCGCCGCTCCAGGACCAGCCGGAGCAGCGCGGCCTGGACGGCGGGCGGCGCGGTGGACAGCTCGTCCAGGAACAGCAGCCCGCGGCCGGCCCGGACCAGCCGCACCGCCCAGTCCGGCGGGGCCAGCGGGACGCCCTGCTGCGCCGGGTCGTCGCCGACGATGGGCAGACCGGAGAAGTCCGAGGGCTCGTGGACGCTGGCGATGACGGTGGTCAGCGGCAGCTCCAGGGCCTCGGCGAGCTGGTTGAGGGCGGCGGTCTTGCCGATGCCGGGCTCGCCCCAGAGCAGCACCGGCAGGTCGGCGGCCACGGCGAGGGTGAGCGCCTCCAGTTGGTCGTCGGCGCGGGGCTCGGTGCGGGTGTCGCCGAGCAGGTCGAGCAGGTGGCGGGCGACGTCGAGCCGGGCGTGGGTGGGCGTGGGCACCGGTGCGGACGTGGGCATGGGCATGGTCGTGGGCATGGGGGATCACCTTGGGAGGTCGGAGGAAGTCAGTGGGTTCCGCGCGGGTCTTCGCGCGCTTCAGCGGGTGGCGAGGCGGGGCGGCCGCGGGAACGGGTAGCCGCGGCGTTGGTACCGGGACCGGCCGAACCGGTAGAGCTCGTAGGAGGTCATGGCCTCCACGGCCCTGGCCCGCCGGTCGAGGGTCAGGCCGGACCGGTAGAGGCCGTAGGCGACCCGGCGTTCCGCCGCCGCCGCGAGCTCGTCCCGCAGCGGGCCGTCGCGCAGCGCCGCACGGGGGCCGAGCAGGCCCTCCAGCACGGCCAGCGCCCCGGCGGTGTCGCCGTGGTTCAACCGCTCGCGCACACCGGCCAGTTCGGCCGGCTCGCGGTGCGCCTGGTCGATCGCTCGCAGACAGGGCAAGGGGGTGCCGGACAGCGCGACCAGCAGCTCCTCGCGGCGCAGTTGGGCCGGGTCGTGGTCGATCGCGGTGAGCTTCCCGTCGATCACCGCGATCCGGTGCCGGGCGCCGCGACACTCCACCACCCGGTGCCCGGGCGGTGGTTGGGGCTGTGCTTCGGCCCGGTGCCCGGGCGCCAGCGCGGCCGCGACCAGCGGATGCAGCCGGTCCGGCGTGATCGCCCCGCTGCGCAGCAGGTCGACGTCGGGCGGCACCCAGGTCGCCGCGTCCGGCAGCAGCGGCAGCGCCCGGACGTCCCCGGTGGCGTCCTCGACGCTGGTGCTGGTGCTGGTGCTGGTGCTGGTGCTGGTGCCGGTGCCGGTGCCGGGCCGGAGCACCAGCCGTCGGTGCCGCCCGAGCCGTACCGCGACGGGCCCCGGGGGGAGTCCCTCGGCGCGCAGCAGCAGTTCGGCCTCGGCGGCCCAGCGGTCGACGGCGAGGCGCAGGCCGCGCGGGCCGACTCCCGTGACCGGCAGGCCGGTTGGTGGATCGGCTGCGCAGTCCGGCAGGCCGGTCAGCGGATCGGCCGCGGCCCGCAGCGCCAACTCACCGCTGCGATCCGCGTCCCACAGGTGCCGGTGCAGGTCGAGCCGGTAGCGGCGGCTGGGGCGCGGACGGGGGTGCGGGGCGGATCCGGGCCCAGGCCCGGAGTTGGGGTCGGAGCTCGGGTCCGAGCCGTCCCAGAGCGCCAGGCTGATCCGCTGTCCGTACTCCGCCCAGGCGGGCGGCGTGCGGACCACCAGGTGCACCGGCCGCTCGGCCGGGTAGCGGGCCAGCGGTACGGTCAGCCCGGCGCGCAGCAGTCCGTCGGGTGCGGTTCTGGGCAGGTGCCAGCGCAGCAGGTCCGGTGCCAGTCGGCGCAGGTCCTCGCGTACCCGGTCGGCCAGTTGCCGACCATGGGTGCGCGAGACGTCCCGCAGCCGGAAGTCCACCTCGACGTTGGCGGCGGCGCAGGCCCCGGCCCAGTCGCCGGCCAGTCGGCGCGCGGTGGCGGTTTCGATCATGGAGGGCGGCACGGCGTACTCGCGTACGCGCCGCCAGAAGGAGAAGCGGGAGTCGTCCTCGTTCGCGGTGTGAGTGAGCATCAGCACTCACCTTGGGCGAACGGGACCTCCGATCCGAGAGCAGCGAAAGTCTTCATCGCCGGGGAGCATAGTGCCTGCCCCGGCCGCCGCGCCACACCCTTTTGCCGGCCTGCCCGGCGGGCCGAGCGCTCCCTATGCATTTCCATTATTTGCCTAATCCCTCTAGGCAACCTCATACTCATATTAGGGAGTGGGGGGATCGCCATTCCACACCTCCGCACTCCCCGCCTCCGCGCTTCGCGCCTCCGTCCCACCGAACGAAGAAGCACCATGATCACCACGCCCGTCACCGAGTCCCTCCTGCACGGCCATCTGGACGTCGAGCACACCGGCCGCGGCCTGCTCCCGCACCGGCTGCCCGCCCGCGCCCGCCGCCAGATCCCCGACGAACAGCTGGCGATGGCCCAGTCGCAGCCCTCCGGCGTCCGCCTGGCCTTCCGCACCCGCGCCACCACGCTGGCCCTCCACGCCGTCCCCACCAAGCGCGCCTACCCGGGCGTGCCCAGCCTGCCCGACGGCGTCTACGACCTCCTCGTCGATGGCCGACCGCACGCCCAGGCCACCGTCCCCGGCGGCAACCTGCGCACCGTCGACCTCACCACCGGCCGCACCACCCTCACCGAAGGCCCGCCCGGCACCGCCCACTTCACCGGCCTGCCCGCCCGCGACAAGACCGTCGAGATCTGGCTCCCGCACACCGAGACCACCGAACTCATCGCCGTCGACTCCGACGCGCCCCTCACCCCCGTACCCGCCGCCACCCGCAACCGCTGGCTGCACCACGGCAGTTCGATCAGCCACGGCTCCAACGCCACCCACCCCACCGGCACCTGGCCCGCCCTCGCGGCCCTCGCCGCCGGCCTCGACCTCACCAACCTGGGCTTCGGCGGCGGCGCCCTGCTCGACCCCTTCACCGCCCGCGCCATCCGCGACACCCCCGCCGACCTGATCAGCCTCAAGCTCGGCATCAACCTCGTCAACGCCGACCTGATGCGCCTGCGCGCCTTCACCCCGGCCGTCCACGGCTTCCTCGACACCATCCGCGACGGCCACCCCACCACCCCGCTCCTGGTCGTCTCCCCCCTCCTCTGCCCCATCCAGGAACACACCCCCGGCCCCCTCGCCCCCGACTTCACCAGCGGCACCCTCCGCTTCCGCGCCACCGGCGACCCCGCCCCCGGCCGCCTCACCCTCACGGTGATCCGCGCCGAACTCGCCCGCATCGTCGAAGCCCGCACCGCCGACGGCGACCCCGACCTCCACTACCTGGACGGCCTCACCCTCTACGGCGAGACCGACCACGACACCCACCCCCTCCCCGACGCCCTCCACCCCTCCCCGGAGGCCCACCGCCTCATCGCCACCCGCTTCGCCCACCTCGCCCTCGGCCCGGACGGCCCCCTGACGCTCTGACGGCAGCGGCCGCAGGCTGCCCGTGCCGTCAACTGCGGCGCCGGAGGAGGCCGGGGATCCCGAACCCGTCGGCATGCCCGGACCAGCCGACCGCGTGCCGGCCCGGCATCCCGGCGAGCCACCGGGTTCCGGCCCCCGAACCCCTAGGGGTCGGGGAAGCCCGCCGTCGGTCCGGCGAACCCGGGGAGCGGGGACGCCGAGCCCAGTGGCCCGACGGGCCCGCGCGGTGCGCGCCGTAGCCGCGCTGCAGGTCGGGGTGCCCACGGGGCGGTCATCGGCGGTCAGCTGATCGGTCGTCGACCCTGAGCGGTGAACGGCCGGACATAGGAGTCAGGTCGCAGGTCGGCGCGTCGGCCTCAACCTCCGGTCGGATCGGGAGTCCATCCCGGCGTCGTACGAGCAACGGAGGTGGCGATACGGAGACTGGAGGCAATTCGAGACACCTGATGCACAGAGGACTGGCATGGTTCTGCGAGACGGACGAACGATCTCCGCGCTGACGGTCGGCGCGCTGACCAGCGTGATGGCGGCGCTCACCCCCGCGACGGCGTTCGCGGCGGGGGATCCGCTCCAGCGGTACGCGCAGCAGGAACTCCGCTGGGAGCGTTGCGACCCGGGCCGGCCGGCCGCGTTCGAGTGCGCGAAGGTCAAGGTGCCGCTGGACTACGGCGCCCCGGGGGGCCGCGCGATCGACCTCGCGGTGTCGCGGGTCGCGGCGAGCAACCCGAAGGAGCGGCACGGCGTACTGCTGATGAACCCCGGGGGTCCGGGTGGTCCGGGACTGACCATGCCCGTGGAGATGGAGCCGCTGCTCCCGGCGCAGGTGCGCGCACGGTTCGACCTGATCGGCTTCGACCCGCGCGGAGTCGGGCAGAGCTCGCCGATCGGCTGCGACCTGACGGGCGATGAGCAGACCTTCTTCCACCCCTACGGCGCGCGGACCTTCGCGAAGGACGTGGCCCGGGCCCGGTCGGTGGCCGACAAGTGCTGGGCCAAGGCGGGGGACCTGCTGCCGCACATCACCACCCGCAACACGGCACGGGACATGGACGTCGTGCGGGCGGCACTCGGGGAGCGGAGGATCTCCTACTTCGGGCACTCGTACGGCACCTATCTGGGCGCCGTCTACACGCAGATGTTCCCCCAGCGCTCGGACCGGTTCGTGCTCGACAGTGCGCTCGACCCCGCGCTCGCGTGGCGAGGAACGTTCCGGGGGTGGGCGGCGGGGGCCGAACTCGCCTTCACCCGGTGGACCGAGTGGGCCGCCGCGCGCGACGCCACGTACGGGCTGGGCCGGACTCCGGCGCAGGTCCGCAGGACGTACTGGGAGCTCATCGCCCGCGCCGACCGCACGCCCGTCCCGGTGGAGGGCGGGGCGCTCGACGGCGGTGCGATCCGGTCCGAGTACGCCGCGTTCGTCCACGTCGAGACGGTGACCCCGTGGATCGTCGCGCTGAACGCGGCAGCCGCGGGAGGAGCGCCCGCCCCGGCCACGGCGGCCGCTGCGACATCGGCACCGTCAGCGCCCGGAACGGCCGGATCCGCGGTGTCCGACGCCGGCACGGGGGCCGGAGCGTTCACCGCGGACGTCCCGGCGGACAACCCGGTGGCCGTCGTGTGGGCCGTCTCCTGCGGCGACGCCCGCAACTGGCCGCGCGATCCCGAGCAGTACCGCCGGGACGCGATCCGGGACCGGGCCAAGTACCCGCTGGCCGGCGACCTGGGAGCCAACGTCCAGCCGTGCGCGTTCTGGAAGTCGTCGGCCGGCGAACCGGCCACCGTGGTGAACAACGGCGTCGACGCGCTGATCGTGCAGAACCAGTGGGACCCGCGGACGCCACTGGCCATGGCGCAGGGCATGCGTCGGGCACTGCACGGTTCGCGGATGGTCACGGTGGCCGACGGCGAGGGCCACGGCGTGGTGGTGAACGGCCCGTCCTGCGCGGACGCGGTCGTCACGCAGTACCTGACCACGGGCCGGCTGCCCGCCGGGGACCTGACCTGCGGCGGCCGGTAACGCGCTTCTCGGTCTGCTTGATCCCGGCTGCGCCGCTGCGCCGTCGTGCGGTCGTTGTCAGCAGCGGAACGGCGCCGCACCCTCGGGGGTGCGGCGCCGCGTTCGTCCTTCCGGGCCTTCGAAGTTCATCCTGCGGTGCAGGCGCTCCGGTTCCTCGGTCTCAGGAACTCAGGAGGCGCGGCCCGTCACGTTCTCCGCGGTGGCGTTCAGGTCGCACCAGACGGTCGAGGTTCCACCGCTTTCGACGCGGTTGCCGTAGTGGTGGTACCGGCCGTAACCCGGCTTGTAGCACGTCACATCCGCAACGAAGGGCCCGCCGGTGCACCTGATCGACGCGCCCGCATGACCGCCGCTTCCGGTGAAGAACTGCTTGTTGCTGCAGCTCAACGCCGTCGTGGTGGCGGAGGCCGACGTCGAGGAGATGCCGACGAATCCCGCACCGGCCAGGGCCGTGGCCAGGGCGAACGCCGCGACTCGCTTCCGAGTGCGCATGATGATCATCCTCCTTCGCGTCCAAATGGATCGGATGGAATAACCCTAGGATTGCGAATGGTGGAGGCGGTAGCAGGCTGCGATGAAATGGCCAGAAGGAGGCAATTCCGATGCAAACACTCTTCCATGTTCGACCCTTGAACAGGAAAAGTGATGTCAAATCCTCATGGTGGTCGAACGATTGAAGTGGCGAGATCTGTTCGGTGCCGGCCGACATGTCGGCCGGACGTAGCAGTGGCGACGCCGACACCAAGCCCGAGCCCGCGACAGCCGCTACCGGCGGCAAGCAGCTCCGCAACCATGACGATCAAGCCCTGCGACCGGAGGCGACTACGCCGGAAAGTCCTGGCCCATCGCCCGCAGGACGTCGGCGAGCCACACCAAGTGGTATCCCAGAGCACGGTCCTGGTCGGCAAGCAGATCCCTCAGATGCTGCCAGGATTCCGAGAGCTGCCCGATCGTCGGGGCTCCAGGCTCCCTGGCGACGTCGTACAGCTCGTCCGAGGGGATGGACCAGAAGTAGTCCTTGTCCAGGGCGACGGTATCGCCCGCCGCGGCGGCTTCCACATGGCTCAGGAGCACGTCGAACGACCTGCGCAGTTCAGCGAGGGACACGTACAAGGGCTCACCGGTCATGAGCACCATCATGAAGGACCGACAAGGTCACGATCCACGGCTGGAGTACTGGAGTACTGGAGTACTGGAGTACTGGAGAGCGGAGCGTCGAGCGGATGCCTGTCTTCAGCCTTGACCGTCATTGCCCGGCCCGGTGCCGATAGGACCCCGGTCGGGGCCGGCTGGGCGGTGGCTCCGGGGTGTCAGGCCAGGAAGCCGCGCAGCAGGGAGGCCGTGGCGGCGAGGTGTTCCTCGGTGGCGCGGCGGGCGGCGTCGCCGTCGCCGTCGAGGATCGCCCGGACCATGGCGCGGTGCTGTTCGGCGGCGTGCTCGATGTTGCGGTCCAGCATGGGGATCGCGTTCAGCAGGTCGTTGAGGCGCATCCTGGCCTCGGCGATGGCCGCGGCGAGTGCGGGGGAGCCGGTGAGTTCGCCGATGGCGAGGTGGAAGCGCGAGTCCAGTTGGCGGTACTGCTCCGCCGGGGCCCCGTCCAGTTCGGTCAGCCGGTCCTGCAGGTGGGCGCGCTGCTCGGGGGAGAGGGGGCGCCGGGCGGCGGCCTCGGCGGCGCCGACCTCCAGGACCTGCCGGTAGGTCAGCGCGTCCTCCAGCGCGCCGCCGAGGTCGCGGGCGGCGCGGCGCAGGTCGGCGACGTCCGGTTCGGGCATCCGGTAGGTGACGAAGGTGCCGCCGTAGCGGCCGCGGCGGGGCTCGACGCAGTCGGCCTGCTGGAGCGTTCGGAGCGCCTCGCGCAGGGTCTCGCGGCTGACGCCGAGCCGGGCGGCGAGGTCGCGTTCGGCGGGCAGCCGGTCGCCGGGGCCGAAGACGCCGAGCTTGATCGCCTGGAGCAGCCGTTCGACGGTCTCCTCGAAGGCGTTGCCGGTCCGGATCGGGCGGAAGATCGCCCCGGCCTCCCAGTCGAGCCGCGCCTGCTCACGTGCTACGTCCACGTCCACGTCCACGCCGGAATCGTACCTGTGAACGGATATCCCGCACTCGTTCCCGTCCCGCCCTTGACGTGGCCACCGTCCAGCCGGAACGATGCTGCTCACCCACCCAATGGTCTGACTTTAGACCATTGAAGAGCTGTCCGAAGAGCTGTTCCGAAGAGCCGTTCGACCGTCGAACCCGCCGGGGCGGGTGCGCCACGCCGTCGTGGCCGCGCGCACCCCGGCACACCCTCAACCCCCAGGGGTGCCCATGACCGACGCACGCTCACCCGACCACCCTGGCTCCGTCGTGTTTCCGGTGGACTCCTCCCCGGTTTCCGCCGACGAACAACGCCTCCGCGAGCTGGGCTACACCCAGGAGCTGGCCCGCTCGATGTCGGGCTTCTCCAACTTCGCCGTCTCGTTCTCCATCGTCTCGATCCTGTCCGGCTGCCTGACCCTCTACGGGACGGGGATGAAGACCGGCGGCCCGGCCCTGATCATCTGGGGCTGGCCGGTGGTGGGCCTGCTGACGCTCTGCGTCGGCCTCGCGATGGCCGAGATCTGCTCCAGCTACCCGACGGCCGGCGGGCTCTACTACTGGTCCGCCAAGCTCACCCGCAGCCGTAGCCACGGCCCGGCCTGGAGCTGGTTCACCGGCTGGTTCAACTTCCTCGGCCAGGTCGCGGTGACCGCCAGTGTCGACTACGGCGCCGCCTTCTTCACCAACGCGTCCCTGGAGCTGCGCTTCGGCGTCGCGGCCACCCCCGCGCACACCATGGAGATCTTCGCGGTCATCCTGCTGGTGCACGGCCTGCTCAACACCTTCGGGGTGCGCCTGGTCGCCGTCCTCAACAGCGTGTCCGTGTGGTGGCACCTGATCGGCGTCGCGATCATCGTCGGCGCGCTCGCGCTGCTCCCCGAGCGGCACGCCTCCGCCTCCTTCGTCCTCACCGAGTTCGTCAACCGGACCGGCTTCCACAGCCAGTTCTACGTCGCGATGCTCGGCCTGCTGATGGCCCAGTACACCCTCACCGGCTACGACGCCTCCGCGCACATGACCGAGGAGACCCAGGACGCCGCCCGCTCCGGTCCGCGCGGCATCGTCAACGCCATCACCGTCTCCCTGGTGGCGGGCTGGATCCTGCTGCTCGGCATCACCTTCGCGATCCGCGACTACGACGGCGCGCTCAACAGCGACACCCAGGTACCGCCCGCGCAGATCTTCATCGACGCGATCGGCTCCGGCGGCGCCCAGTTCCTGCTGCTCATCGTCATCGGCGCCCAGTTCTTCTGCGGAATGGCCTCCGTCACCGCCAACTCCCGCATGATCTACGCCTTCTCCCGCGACGGCGCGCTGCCCGGCTCCCGCCTCTGGCACCGCATCTCCCCGCGCACCCGGACGCCGACCAACGCGGTCTGGCTGGCCACCGGTGGCGCGCTGCTGCTCGGACTGCCCGCGCTCTGGAACAACACCGCCTACACGGCCGTGACCTCGATCTCCGTCATCGGCCTCTACATCTCCTACGTCATCCCGGTGTACCTGCGGCTGCGCCAGGGCGAGGACTTCCCGCGCGGCCCCTGGCACCTGGGCCGCTGGAGCCGGCCGATCGGCGTGGTCGCCGTCGGTTGGACGGCGGTGATCACCGTCCTGTTCATGCTGCCCACCGCCAGCCCGATCACCGCCGAGAGCTTCAACTACACCCCGGTCGCGGTGGCCGTGGTCGTCGGCTTCGCCGGCGTGTGGTGGCTGGCCTCCGCCCGGCACTGGTTCACGGGGCCGCACCTCGGCGGCGAGTCCCAGCTCGGGGCCCGGCCCCACTTCGGCACCGAGCTGTCCGCGCCGTCCGTACCGCCGGTGCCGCCCGTACTGTCCGCGCCGCCCGTACCGCCCGTACCGTCCGCGTCCGACACCGAACCGGAGACCCGATGACCACCCCCCGGCTCACCCTCGACGAACTGCGCAGCCGCGTCGCCGACGGGTCCGTCGACACCGTCGTGCTCGCCATGACCGACATGCAGGGGCGCCTCCAGGGCAAACGCGTCGCCGCCGAGTACTTCCTCGACGACGTCGTGCCCGGCGCCGCCGAGGGCTGCGGCTACCTGCTGGCCGTCGACGTCGACATGAACACCGTCGACGGGTACGAGGTCTCCTCCTGGGAGAACGGCTACGGCGACCTGACGCTGCGCCCCGACCTCGCCACCCTGCGGTCCATCCCCTGGCACCCCGCCACCGTCATGGTCCAGTGCGACGTCGTCCACCACGACGGCACCCCGGTCGCCGTCTCCCCGCGCCAGGTCCTCCAGCGCCAGCTCGACCGTCTGGCCGGCTACGGATGGCAGGCCCAGGCCGCCACCGAGCTGGAGTTCATCGTCTTCCGGGACAGCTACGAACAGGCCTGGGACAAGGACTACGCCCGGCTCACCCCGGCCAACCAGTACAACGTCGACTACTCCATCCTCGGTACCGGGCGCATCGAGCCGCTGCTGCGCCGCCTGCGCAACGGCATGGCCGGCGCCGGCCTGACCGTGGAGTCCGCCAAGGGCGAGTGCAACCTCGGCCAGCACGAGATCGCCTTCAAGTACGCCGACGCCCTCACCACCTGCGACAACCACGCCGTCTACAAGACCGGTGCCAAGGAGATCGCCGTCCAGGAGGGCTGCAGCCTCACGTTCATGGCGAAGTACGACGAACGCGAGGGCAACTCCTGCCACATCCACCTGAGCCTGCGCGACGAGCAGGGCGCCCCGGTCTTCGCCGGCGACCGCCCGCACGGCTTCTCCCGCACCATGGAGCACTTCCTCGCCGGCCAGCTCGCCTGCCTCGCCGACTTCGCCCTGCTGTTCGCCCCCACCGTCAACTCCTACAAGCGCTACGTCCCCGGCAGCTTCGCGCCCACCGCCATCGCCTGGGGCCGCGACAACCGCACCTGCGCCCTGCGCGTGGTCGGCCACGGCCCGTCGCTGCGCTTCGAGAACCGCGTCCCCGGCGGCGACGTCAACCCCTACCTCGCGGTCGCCGCCCTGATCGCCGCCGGACTGCACGGCGTCGAGCAACAGCTCGAACTCCAGCCGGAGTTCACCGGCAACGCCTACGCCTCCGACGCGCCCCGGGTGCCCGCCACCCTGCGCGACGCGGTCGACGCCTTCGAACGCAGCACCGTCGCCACCGAGGCCTTCGGCAAGGACGTCGTCCGGCACTACACCCACGCCGGGCGCACCGAACTCGCCTCCTACCAAAGGGCGGTGACCGACTGGGAGCGGCGCCGCGGATTCGAGCGGCTGTGACCCGCGAGGATCGCCGACCGCTGATCGGCATCAGCAGCTACCAGGACGACGCCGCCTGGTCCGTCTGGAACCAGCGCGCCTCCCTCGTGCCCCAGACGTACGTCGACGCCGTCGTCCGCGCGGGCGGCACCCCGGTGCTGCTGCCGCCCCAGCCCGGCGCGGCCGGCCACCTGCTCGACGCCCTGGACGGACTCGTCCTCGCCGGCGGACCGGACGTCGACCCGGCCCGCTACGCGGCGGCCCCCCACCCGCGCACCGGCCCGCCCCACCACGCCCGCGACGACTGGGAGAGCCGGCTGCTCGGCGCCGCCCTCGCCCGGGACCTCCCGCTGCTCGGCGTCTGCCGCGGCATGCAGCTGCTCAACGTCGAACTCGGTGGGACCCTCCTCCAGCACCTGCCCGACGACAGCCACCAGACCGCCCCCGCCCGCTACGTCCGACACCGGGTCGCCCTGGCGGACGGCAGTCGGCTCGCCGCCGTCCTGGGGCCCGCCACCGAGGTCTCCTGCTACCACCACCAGGCCGTCGACCGGATCGGCACCGGCCTGCGAGCCACCGCGCACAGCGCCGACGGCACGGTCGAGGCGCTCGAACTGGCCGGCCACCGCTTCGCCCTGGGCGTCCAGTGGCACCCGGAGACCGACCCGGACGACCTGCGCCTGTTCCACACGCTCGTCACCGCCGCGCTCGTCACCGCCGGCCAGTCCGTCACCGCCCGCTAGTTCCTCACGATCAGCGAGTCCGCCGGCCAGTCCGCCGGCCAGTCCGCCGGCCAGTCCGCAAGCCAGTCCGCCAGCCAGAGGGAGACCGCCCGATGACCGAACCGGACCTCTTCGAGGTCGTCAACCCCGCCACCGAGGAGGTGATCACCACCGTCGAACTGGCCGGCCTCGCCGAGACCGACTCCGCCGTCGCCCGGGCCCGCGCCGCCTTCGACACCTGGCGCCGGGTGGCCCCCGCCGATCGTGCCCGGCTGCTGCGCGCCTTCGCCGCCGCCGTCGACGCCGACCGCGAGCACCTCGCCGCCCTGGAGGTCGCCAACGCCGGGCACACCATCGGCAACGCCCGCTGGGAGGCGGGCAACGCGCGGGACGTCATCGAGTACTACGCCGCCGCCCCCGAGCGCCTGTTCGGCCGACAGATCCCCGTCGCCGGCGGCATCGACGTCACCTTCCAGGAACCGATCGGCGTCGTCGGGGTCATCGTGCCCTGGAACTTCCCCATGCCGATCGCCGCCTGGGCCCTCGCCCCGGCGCTCGCCGCCGGCAACACCGTCATCCTCAAACCGGCCGAGCTCACCCCGCTCACCGCGCTGCGCCTGGCCGAACTCGCGCTGGCGGCCGGGATCCCCGAGGGCGTGCTCCAGGTCCTGCCCGGCCGCGGGCCGGTCGTCGGACAGCGCTTCGTCACCCACCCCGACGTGCGCAAGGTGGTCTTCACCGGCTCGACCCGGGTCGGCAAGGAGATCATGGCGGGCTGCGCCGCCCAGGTGAAGCCCGTCACCCTCGAACTCGGCGGCAAGAGCGCCAACATCGTCTTCGCCGACGCCGACCTCGCCAAGGCCGCCGCTACCGCGCCCTACGCCGTCTTCGACAACGCCGGCCAGGACTGCTGCGCCCGCTCCCGGATCCTCGTCGAGGCCTCCGTGTTCGACGACTTCATGGCGCTCCTGGAGCCGGCCGTGCGCGGCGTGCGGGTCGGCGACCCGGCCGACGAGAAGACCGAGATGGGCCCGCTGATCTCGGCCGCCCACCGCGCGCGGGTCTCCTCGTACGTCCCGGACGCGTCGGCCGTGGCCTTCCGCGGCAGCGCCCCGGACGGGCCCGGCTTCTGGTACCCGCCGACCGTCCTCGCCCCCGTGCGCCACGACGACCGCGCCTACACCGAGGAGATCTTCGGCCCGGTCGTCGCCGTCGTCCCGTTCCGCGACGAAGAGGACGCCGTGCGCATCGCCAACGCCACCGAGTACGGCCTGTCCGGCTCCCTCTGGACCAGGGACCTCGGCCGCGCCCTGCGGGTCTCGCGCGGCGTCGAGGCCGGCAACCTCTCCGTCAACTCGCACTCCTCGGTGCGCTACACCACGCCGTTCGGCGGCTTCAAGCAGTCCGGCCTCGGCCGCGAGCTCGGCCCGGACGCCCTCGACGCCTTCACCCAGACCAAGAACGTCTTCATCTCCACGGAGGAATGATCAGCATGACCCAGCGACTCGACGGCCGCGTGGCCGTCATCACCGGCGCCGGCAGCGGCATCGGCCTGGCGACCGCCCGCCGCTTCGCCTCCGAGGGCGCGAAGGTGGTCTGCGTCGACCTCGACCCGGAGACCGGCGCCAAGGCCGCGAACGAGGTCGGCGGCCTGTTCATCCAGGCCGACGTCACCGACGAGGCCGCGGTGCGCGACCTCTTCCAGCGCGCCGTCGACGAGTACGGCCGCCTCGACATCACCTTCAACAACGCGGGCATCTCCCCGCCGGACGACGACTCCATCCTCACCACCGGCCTGGACGCCTGGAAGCGCGTCCAGGAGGTCAACCTCACCAGCGTCTACCTGTGCTGCAAGTACGCGATCCCGCACATGCAGCGCCAGGGCAAGGGCTCGATCATCAACACCGCGTCGTTCGTCGCCGTGATGGGCGCGGCCACCTCGCAGATCTCCTACAGCGCCTCCAAGGGCGGCGTGCTGGCGATGTCCCGCGAACTGGGCGTGCAGTTCGCCCGCGAGGGCATCCGCGTCAACGCCCTCTGCCCCGGCCCGGTGAACACCCCGCTGCTCCGGGAGCTCTTCGCCAAGGACCCGGAGCGGGCCGCCCGCCGCCTGGTCCACATCCCGCTGGGCCGCTTCGCCGAGCCCGAGGAGATCGCCGCCGCGGTGGCCTTCCTCGCCTCCGACGACTCCTCCTTCATGACCGCCAACACCTTCCTCGTCGACGGCGGCATCTCCGGCGCCTACGTGACCCCGCAGTAGCACCCGTCGTCGCGGCCTCCGGGGGGTTCCGGGGGGCTCCGGGGTTCCCGGGGGTTCCCGGGAGAGAAGGAGCGAGGGCCGTGCTGGTGTGCACGGCCCTCGCTCCGGGTGTGGGGCGCCCCGTTCCCGCCCTCGTCGCCCGGATCTGCACATGGTGATGAACTGTGCGGTGTGCACCGTCACTTGTACGCGGTGCTGAGCTGCAGTGTCGGTGAGGAATCGAACCCCTGCGCTGCTCTTCGCGCACCAAGGACCGGATGAACCGCCGGCCCGCGGTGTGTGCACGCCTCCGTGGCGACTACCTGCTTCCCACACCCAGCCCGTGGGGTCAGTCCTCGATCAGGTCGATCTCCCAGTTGGTGCGCTGGATCAGGGTGTCCACCTCGCGGATCTCCTTGGCCAGGGCGTCCGCCTGGGCGTGGAGCTCGGCGACCGGCAGGGCGGAGAGGATCCTGAGTTCGGACCGCAGCTGCCGTACGGCTCCGCGCTGGTCGCGTCCGGAGGCGGCGTCGGCCGCCGCGGTGGTCACCGAGTGGCGCAGCCGCAGGACGTCGCGGCGGGCGAGGGCGTCGGTAAGGGTGCCGCCACCCTCGATGACGGCGGTCGAGTTGGTCCGGTTGATCTGACGGATCAGCCGCTCCAGCTCGTCCAGCACCTCTCCGGCCTGGGCCAGGACCTCCGCCGCGTTCTCGGCCGGCTCCTCGCCCTCCTGGTAGCGGGCGTTGCCGACGACGCGCGCCCGCAACTGCTCCACCCGCCGCGTCGCAGCCGCGCGCTGGGCGAGCGCTTCAGCCAGTTTCACCGCGTCATCACCTCTATGTCCTACTGATCGTCCGGCAAGTATGCACGTCGGTGCCGGATCAGCACGGTGGGGGGTGGGTCCGGCCGATCGACGAACACCTGCACCCCGCCCCCGCTCGCCGGGTACGGCCACATGGGCGCGCAGCTCGTCCAGCAGCGCGTCCGCCGACCACGACGCCGCGTTCAGGAACTGCTGGATCCGCGAGGGGGTGAGCTGGCCCGCTCGTGCGGACATCGTCCATGCGTTCTTCTTTCGCAGGTCCGACAGCAGCCCCTCGATCAGGTCGGCCGGAGCGCGCGGCGCTACGGGGACGGTCGGGAGGTCACGTCGTGGCGATCGCGTCCACCCGCTGCGCGGCCTCGTGGGCCGCCGCGTCGGCGACCTCCCGGGCGATGGTGTGGAACAGTTCCTCCGCCCGGATCGCGGGCCAGTCGGCCGGGAGGTGCTCGGCCGGCAACAGTGGATCCCGGCGTACGAGTTCGAGCCAGTCGGCGTGGACGAGCAGCTGTCGGCGCAAGGGGTCGTCGGATTCGGTCGTGCGGCCGCTCCACCGGTGCAGGAACGCGCGGTAGCCGTCGGCGATGGCCTCGGTGTCGAAGGCGGACTCCACCACCTGCGAGACCTCGGTCGGCGCCAGCACCGTGCCCCGGAACACCCGCAGGTGGGCGTCGAGGCCGAGGTCGCCGAGCAGTTCGGCGACGTCCACCACGCCCGGTGCCACCCACAGCCCGTTCTGGAGCGGCCCGAACCCGGCCCAGGTCAGCCGGGAGCGGAGGTCGTGGCGCTGGCGGCGCCACGCCTCCGGCAGGGAGAAGCCGACCAGGGTCCACTGCCCGCGCCAGTCCCGGTTGACCGCGCCCGTGCTCCAGACCCGGTCGTGACCGTCCTTCAGGACGGCCACGGCGCGTGGTGTGAGCCCGAAGTACATCTTCCGCCCCTGCCGGTGCCGGGTGAGCAGGCCGCGGTTGACCATCCGCGTCAGCGTGGAGCGGACGGCCTCCTCGGTGACGCCGACCCGTCCGAAGATCTCGATGACGCAGCCCGAGGACAGGGCGACGTCTCGCCCCAGGACGTGGATGCCGAAGAAGGTGAGCATTAGCGACTGGGGGCGCGGAGCGGGGTCAAGGTCGATCACGGGCACAGCCTAGGACCAGTGCCCGTGCTGTGCGGACCACCCCGATATTAGGCAATTACTTGACGGCCGACATTCACGTGCCTAAGTTTAGCCGCAGTGTCACGCCCCGAAGGAGAAGTCCCCATGGATCTGAACGGCAAGGTCGCCGTGGTCACCGGCAGCGGTCGCGGCCTCGGGCTCGCCTACGCCAAGGCGCTTGCCGCCTCAGGCGCGGCGGTCGTGGTCAACGACGTGGACGCGGAGGCCGCCGCAGGCGCGGTGAAGGAGATCGAGGCCACCGGCGGGCGCGCGGTCGCCGAGGTCGGCGCGGTGGGCACCACGGAGACCGCCGAGGCGCTCACCGCGCGCGCGGTGGAGGCGTTCGGTCGGCTGGATGTGATGGTGACCAACGCCGGCGTCCTGCGCGACCGGGTGCTCTGGAAGATGAGCGACGAGGACTTCGACACGGTCGTCCAGGTCCACCTGCGCGGGACGTTCACCTGCGTCCGGGCCGCCGTGGCCCGGATGCGCGAGCAGGGCGAGGGCGGACGCGTCATCGTCGCCGGCTCCCCGGCGGGCCAGCGCGGCAACTTCGGCCAGACCAACTACGCCGCCGCGAAGGCCGGGATCGCGGCCATGGTGCGCACCTGGGCGATGGAGCTGGCGAAGGCGGGGATCACCGCCAACGCGGTGATCCCGGTCGCAGCCACCGCGATGACCAGGACCATCCCTGCCTTCGCCCCGTACGTCGAGGCGCTGGAGCAGCACGGCACTCCGCTGCCGGACAGCCTGCGCAAGGGCGAGGGCTTCGGCACCGCCGAGGATGTCGCCTCCCTCGTCGTCTACCTCGCCTCCGACGCCTCCGCCGGGATCACCGGGCAGTGCGTCGGCATCGGCGGCGACAAGCTCGCCCTGTGGTCGCACCCGCAGGAGGTCTCGGTCGCTTACGCGGACGGCGGATGGAGCGCCGACGCGATCGCCGCGGCCTGGCCGGTCTCGGTCGGACGGGTGCCCGAGACCTTCGGCATACCGGCTCCGCGGATCTGAGGCGGCCGCCCGATGACTTCTCAGGGACCTCGTCTGCTGCTCGACGAACTCGTCGCCATCGACGTCCACACCCACGCCGAGATCTCGGAGAACGGCCAGGGCTCGCTCTCCGAGGAACTCGACGCCGCGGCCGGCGCCTACTTCCACGCGGACCATCGCCGGCCGACCCTGCCGGAGATCGCCGCGCACTACCGTGAGCGCAGGATGGCCTGCGTGGTCTTCACCGTGGACGCCGAGGCCGCCACCGGCACCCCGGCCGTCCCCAACGAGGAGATCGCCGAGGCGGCCCGCCGCCACCCCGACGTGCTCATCCCCTTCGCCAGCATCGACCCGCACAAGGGCCGGGCGGGAGTCCGCCAAGTCCGCAGGCTGGTGGAGGAGTTCGGGGTCCGGGGCTTCAAGTTCCACCCGAACGTGCAAGCGTTCCACCCCAATGACCGGTTCGCCTACCCGCTGTACGAGGCGATCGAGGAGGCCGGTGCCATCGCGGTCTTCCACACCGGGCAGACCGGTATCGGCGCCGGCGCGCCGGGCGGCGGGGGGATCCGCCTGAAGTACTCGAACCCGATGCTGGTGGATGACGTCGCGGCGGACTTCCCGGGCATGCCGATCATCCTCGCCCACCCCTCCTTCCCCTGGCAGGACGAGGCGCTGGCGGTGGCGACCCACAAGCCGCAGGTCTACATCGACCTGTCCGGCTGGTCGCCGAAGTACTTCCCGCCGCAGCTGGTCAAGTACGCCAATAGCCTGCTCCAGGACAAGGTGCTGTTCGGCTCCGACTACCCGCTCATCTCCCCGGACCGCTGGCTGGCCGACTTCGCGCAGCTGCCGATCAAGGACGAGGTGCGGCCGAAGATCCTCAAGGAGAACGCCGCCCGCCTGCTCGGCCTCGACAAGCGGCAGTGACGCGGCCGGCGGCACCGAAACAGACAGGGGGAGTCCCGCGTTGCACAACGAAGGCATCGGTTCCTGGCCCGCGCGCCGGGCACGCAAGACGCCGCACCTCACCGCCCTGGTCCACGAGGGCCGGTCCACCAGCTACGCCGAGCTGCACCGCAGGTCGAGTCGGCTCGCCCACCTGCTGCACCGGCGGGGAGTGCGCCGCGGCGACCGGGTGGCGTTCCTCGGGCCCAACCATCCTGTTTTCCTGGAGACCCTCTTCGCCGCAGGGCAGTTGGGCGCCGTCATGGTTCCGCTCAACACCCGCCTGGCTCCGCCGGAGCTGAGCTACCAGCTCCGCGACTGCGGTAGCCGCATTCTCCTGACCGTACGTCAGGAGTTAGACCTACTGCGAGAGTTGGCACAGGAATCGAAGGTGTGGGAGGTCGAGGGGGAGGAGTTCGAGGCGCTGCTCGCAGGCGCTCCCGACGAGCCGCTCGACCTGCCGGTGACTCACGATGACCTGTGCATGATCATGTACACCTCGGGGACCACGGGCCGCCCCAAGGGCACCCTGCTGACGCATGGCAACCTCGTCTGGAACAGCCTCAACGTAGTGGTCGACGTCGACCTGTCCGGCCGCGAGGTCACCCTGGTCAGCGCACCCCTGTTCCACGCCGCCGCGCTCAACATGACCTGCCTGCCGACCCTGCTCAAGGGGGGCACGGTCGTCCTCGAAGCGGGGTTCGACGCCGAACGCACCCTCGCGCTGATCGCCGAGCACCGGGTCACCTGCCTGTTCGGCGTCCCGGCGATGTACGAGGCGATGGCCCAGGCGCCCGGCTGGGCCGAGGCCGACCTGAGCAGCGTGCGCAACCTGCTCTGCGGCGGCGCGCCCGTACCGGCGCGCACCATCCGTACCTACCTCGACCTCGGCCTGGCGTTCGTCCAGGGCTACGGCATGACCGAGGCGGCGCCCGGAGTGCTGCTGCTCGACCGCGCGGACGCCCTGGAGCACGCGGGCAGCGCGGGCACGCCGCACTTCTTCACCGATGTCCGCCTGCTCTCCTCCTCCGGTGCGGAGGCCGGGGTGGGCGAGCCCGGGGAGGTGGTGGTCAGCGGCCCCAACGTCACGCCCGGCTACTGGCAGCTGCCACGGGAGACCGCCGACGCGTACCACGACGGCCGGTGGTTCCGCTCCGGTGACATCGCCGTCCAGGACGAGGCCGGTCATATCCGGCTGGTGGACCGGCTCAAGGACATGATCATCTCCGGCGGGGAGAACATCTACCCGGCCGAGGTGGAGGACGCCCTGCTGGAACACCCCGCGATCGCCGAGTGCGCCGTGTTCGGCGTCCCCGACGAGAAGTGGGGCGAGGTCGGCCGCGCCGTCGTGGTCCTGCGGCCCGGTGCCACCGCGAGCGCCGAGGACCTGCTCGCCCATCTGGACGGCCGGCTGGCCCGCTACAAGATCCCCAAATCCGTGCGCTTCACCGACGCGCTGCCCCACGGTGGCGCGGGAAAGCTCCTCAAGGGGCCGATCCGCGCCGCCCACGGGCAGGGCTGACCCGCGCCGCCCACGGGCAGTGCTGACCCGCTCCTCGCGCGCCCCGGGCGCGCCCGTCAGGAAGGACCCCACGTGCCCCGCACCGTCCACGGCCTCACCGACCTGCTCGCCCTCGGCTCCGCCGACCTCGGCCACAGCCGGTGGCTGGAGATCGACCAGAGCCGGGTGAACACCTTCGCGGACGCCACCGACGACCACCAGTGGATCCACGTCGACCCCGAACGCGCCGCGAGTGGCCCGTTCGGCGCCCCGATCGCCCACGGCTATCTGACCCTCTCGCTGCTCATCCCGCTGTGGAGCGAACTGCTGCAGGTCGAGGGCGTCGGGATGGCCGTCAACTACGGCCTCAACAAGGTCCGTTTCCCCGCCCCCGTCCGGGTCGGCGCCAAGATCCGCGCCCATGGCGCGATCGCCTCGGTCACCGAGGTGAAGGGAGGGGCCGAGGTGACCGTCGACCTGACGATCGAGATCGACGGCGAGGCCAAGCCCGCAGTGGTGGCCCAGGCCGTCTACCGCTTCTACGCCTGAGCGCGGCCCGAACGGCGAGAGCGGCCACCCCGATCGGGGTGGCCGCTATAGCCGTTCCCGGGGCGGGGCGGGGGGGTTCAAGCCCCGCAGGCGCCGGCCGGGGGCGGGCCCCTATTGGGCAACGTATTGTCGGGCGCC